>DASWMZ010000188.1:0-10765 GCA_036399495.1 Pedobacter sp. | reverse complement strand
TACCAGTTCTTCCAGGCTGGGCGGAAGTAACTGCAACTGATCGGAATCGTAGGGCTTAAAAACAGGCGTTGTTCCCATGCCTTTAAAATACGAAAAGAGGCGTAAATAAAAAAGAGACTATCCTTTTGAGACAGCCTCTTTATTTTTTAGTGCGGTTGATAATATGATGATTAAGCATAATCTTATATTTTTAACTAGTTTTGCTTCGATAGGTAGCAGCCTTAACAAGCTGTTTAAATAGGGAATACCGGTGTAAGTCCGGAACAGTCTCCGCTGCTGTAACCTCAAATACCAAATACTGCAAATTGCCACTTTTCGCTTTCGCGGATGGGAAGGCTGTAGTTCAGAGGAAGTCAGAAGACCTGCCTGAAAAGTTTTATTTACGCTTTCGGAAGAAAGGCTTAAAAAGATGAAAAGTAGCAGCAAACAAAGTCTAAGCTATCGGGAATCGATCTTTCCGCTCAGCTTGCCTCTTCTGGTATCCATTTACCTTATTTTAGCAATTTGCTTTTCGGTAGTCGCGTGCCGACAATCGTCTCCCACTCTTAAAAGTAGTCGCACCTCGACAAAAGAAAACCACAAATTTGTAACTACCGAAATAAAACACGCTAAAGGATTCAATATCAAATACTTTTCGCGGTATAAGCTTCTTCAAATCTTTAATAAGTCCGGTAGAAAGACGGATACATTAAATTATTCATTAATCCCTTCGGGGAATTCTGCTCCGAAAGGTTTCCAAAGATGGCAAATCATCGAAATACCGGTTAAGAGTTTAATTGGGATGTCGTCTCTCCAAATAGCAATGGCCGATTTTGCGGAGTCGCCTAATGTACTAACCGGGCTGGCAAGTTCAAAATATGTTTCATCCCCCAAGGTTCGGGCAAATATCAAAGCAGGTAGAGTTGTAGAAGTTGGCGAAGAAGGAACGATCAATTCGGAAGTTATTATTGCAACAAAACCGGATCTGGTAATGGCCATGGGTAATCCAACGGCCAGCTTTTCCAAATACCAGAATTTATTGAATGCAGGAATCCCTGTCGTATTGGTTTCCGAGTGGCTGGAACACTCCCCTCTCGGACGTGCGGAATGGGTAAAGCTTATGGCTGCACTAGTGAATAAAGAAGCTTTAGTTAATACAAAGTTTGCTAGGATTGAAAAGGAATATGCCCGACTTGCGAAAATCGGTAGAAGTTCATTGCGTAAACCAAGCATAATTGTAGGTATGCCCTATAAAGGTTCCTGGTTTGTACCCGACGGAACAAGCTATATGACACAGTTTTTTAAGGATGCGGGAGCTTCTTATAACTGGTACGATACAAAAGGCACGGGAAGTATGGGCCTGAATTTTGAAAGTGTAGCTCCAGTTGCCTTAAAAGCCGATTACTGGATAAACTTCGGCATTGCCAATACCAAAACAGATATATCGACTCTTGACGAACGCTATACCTACTTTAAGCCTTTTAAAAATAACACCATTTACAATTTTAATAAGCGGGTAAATGATATCGGCTCCAATGATTATTGGGAATCAGGAGTTGTAAATCCTCATTTAGTTCTCTCAGATCTGATTAAGATTCTTCATCCTGAAGCATTACCAAAGCACGAATTGATTTACTATAAGCAGATTCTTTAATGGAGCATAAAATCCGGGAGGAGAACACTACTTATACAGGGCAAATCGGAACCAAAAAAAAACTGGTCATCGGTTTACTGATATTATTTTTACTGGTTTTCTTCATGCTCGACGTTGCTTTAGGCTCTATCGCAATTCCGTTTAAAGAAGTGGTAAAAATATTTTTTTCGCAAGGATCTGAAAACGAAGCCTGGGTTTATATTGTCGAAAAAATACGGATACCGAAAGCGCTGACTGCCGTATTGGTTGGTTGCGGTTTGTCGGTAAGCGGACTTCAGATGCAGACTTTATTTAGAAACCCGCTTGCCGGCCCGTCTGTACTGGGAATAACCGCCGGAGCTAGTTTGGGAGTTGCTCTAATCATGCTTTCGGCAGGAAGCATCACCAGTTTATATACCATTCAAGAGCTTGGCATCAGCGGAAGCTGGCTCATAATAATTGCTGCAACTTTGGGTGCAGCACTCATTATGACCATTATTCTTGCCATCTCAGCTTCCTTAAAAGATAATGTGATCATGCTAATTGTTGGAGTGATGATTGCAAATATTACCCTTTCAATCATCAGCATCTGGCAATACTTCAGCGCCCCGGATCAAATAAAAGATTATTTGTTGTGGACTTTTGGTTCTCTTGGTGGCGTTACCGAGCACCATTTGTACGTGCTTTTAATAGCTGTTTCGGTAGGATTATTTACATCTTTTGCCTCCTCAAAATTATTAGATGCATTACTGCTTGGAGAGAATTACGCCCGAAGCATGGGCTTGACTGTCAATCGCGCAAGAATTTTGATTATTTGCAGTACCAGTATTTTAGCCGGAAGTATTACAGCCTTTTGCGGACCAATTGGTTTCATCGGGATAGCTGTTCCGCACCTGGCACGTTCCCTGTTTAACACATCAAGCCATCGAATATTAATTCCGGGCTGCTGCCTGATAGGTACGGCTTTAATGTTGGTTTGCGATATTATTTCGCAATTGCCAGGCAGTCAAACAGCACTCCCTATAAATATCATCACGGCACTCATCGGTTCGCCGGTAGTTATATGGGTAATTATTAGTCGTAATAATATCAGAGGTTTCTAATGCAGGCGGGCCAATTGTTAAATCTCAAAAACCTGCATGTTGGATATAAATCTAGTTCAGGCAATCAAAAATGCATAGCCGGACCGATCAATACCCAAATGCATGCAGGTGAACTTATTTGCCTGTTAGGACCAAACGGTTCCGGTAAATCTACACTTATCAGAACGATTGCCGGTTTACAAAGTCCCCTTGAAGGCGATGCGGAATTAGATGGTGTAAATGTTAAGAAACTAAAACCTGCCGACTTAGCAAGAAAGTTGAGTTTAGTACTTACCGATTCGGTACGTGCGGGAAATCTGGATGTTCTTTCATTAATATCGTTAGGAAGATATCCTTATTCGGGATGGCTGGGTGGGCTAAATACCGATGACCGGAGAATTATAAAATGGGCGATTGAATCGACACATACAGAGCAGTTTGTTAATCGGAAAGTAAATCAGCTTAGTGATGGTGAATGCCAGAAAGTGATGCTGGCCCGTGCGCTGGCGCAAGATACGCCACTCATTATCTTAGACGAACCCACCGCACACCTGGATTTACCAAGCCGGATTGACCTTATGCGATTACTGCATCAGCTTGCCAGGGACACAAATAAGGGTATCCTCCTCTCTACTCATGAACTGGATCTTGCTCTACAGGTTGCTGATAAAATTTGGTTACTTAAGCCCGACCGTAAACTAGAATGCGGAACACCGGAAGACCTTGTTTTAAACGGAACTTTTGAATCTGCTTTTGATAAAGAGGGGATTTTGTTTGATAAGACTACTGGTAGCTTTAATATTCATCCAGTAGGGGAACGAGAAATTAGCGTTTTTGGTGAAGGAGCTGCCGCTTTTTGGACCAAGAGGGCATTATTAAGGCAAGGATATATTGTAAAAAGTGGTGGAATTGATAGTGATGTTGTGATCTCAGATTTGCCTGATGGGCCGAGATGGCTTTTGAGAAAAAAGGGGGTAAGAACAGAAGTAGAATCGATTAGTGAGATGATGGCATACTTGGTGATCAAGAGTTAATTCTTAACCACCCCCCTATCCCCACCACCGCGGGACAGTAAGAAGCTTGACATTATTATACGGGAAATCATGTTATAAATCAGCAAAAACTCCTAAACAGTAAAGGTCCCCTTAATTCATCTGCGAAAGTATCTGCGTTAGCGTGATAAAGGTTACAGGCTTACAAACAAAGTCGGTAACTTCTTCAAGTTCTCTGGCTCTGTCTATCTCATCCTGGTTTACCGTATTGCTGATCATGTAGATGGTGATCTTTTTATCAATCCTCGTTTTTAGCTTTCTAAACTCCTTTATAAATTGCCAGCCGTTTGTTACAGGCATATTCACATCGAGAAAAATCAACTCCGGTATTAAATGAGATTGGTTTATCCATTTATCAAAATAGTTTAAAGCAATATTTCCATTCTCAAAATAAACAGTTCGATCTGAAAATTTCACTTTTTCAAGCAGTTTTTTGAGAGCGAGAACATACATTTCATCGTCGTCGATTACTGCTAGATTTATTTGATTCATAGTGTGATAATATAAGGCAATTTTAGCATTTATAATTCGAGGTTAAGGATTTCAAATTATAATAACTATTACGGCTTTGGCAGAAATAAGTTGCGGGATTGAAAAGGAATAATATTAAGGAAACTTCGGAATCGATAAGCGTTTGAGACCAAATCGTTGCCACTTTCCCAAGTAATGTCGCACCAGCCATTCAACCACAGCTAAATTGATTTAAGCGTTGAATGAAACCATTATGATTAAAGCAATGCGGCCGTATCCTATCAAACACTCACCTGCTCATCCTCATGCAAATAAGCAGGGATCGAAAACTTAAAACAGGTACCCGCACCTTCGGCACTTTCAACGCTGATTACACCACCATGCTGATTAACAAAGTCTTTTACTAAAATTAAACCGAGACCGGTTCCGTGTTCATTATTGGTTCCTTTGGAAGAATAATAGGCATCATCAAACAGCTTTTCTAAAGTTTCCTGATTCATGCCAATACCAGTATCCCTCACACGAATTTCAACCATCTTATCTGCCTTTTCCGCACTAATAGTAATTGAACCATGGTGTGGCGTATACTTAATGGCGTTTGTTACCAGGTTTTGCACGATGGAGCGAAGCATTAAAGAATCGGCAGTAACAAAAAGATCCTCGTAAACCTCATTCAAAAGTTTAATTTCTTTCTGACTGGCGTTTGCTTTTAACAATTCCATCGATTCATCGAGGCCCGAAAGAAGATTTATTTTTATGGGTGTAAAGCTGGTTTTTTCGCGCTGTTTTTTCGCCCAATCTACTAATTCATTTAACTGCTGTACTATTTTATTTGCCGTGCGATGTATAATATTTGAAAGGTTCTTAACGTCTTTTGACTCAAGTCTTTCAATATCTCTACTAAGCTTTTCTGATGTAGCAATAAGTGCGGTAGCGGGATTCCGTAAATCGTGCGAAATCACCGAAAGAAATTTATCTTTCGAAAGATTCAGTTCCTTCAATTCAGAGTTCAACAATTCTAATTGTGAGGTGCGTTCTTTAACTCGATTTTCGAGATCAGAATTAAGGCGCATTAAATCATCATTTATGATGCGCAGTTTTTCTTCCTGCCTGCTTAGAAGCTGGTTTTTACGATGTAGTTCAGCAAAGACCGCAACTTTGGATCGCAAAATCTGGGGATTAAAGGGCTTACGGATATAATCTACCGCACCGGTTTGGTAACCTTTAAACATGGCAGCTTCCTCATAATCCTGACCGGTAATGAATATGATGGGAACTAATTTCAGTTTTTCTCTCTGATAAATCAGTTCGGCAGTTTCATATCCATCCATTATAGGCATACGCACGTCTAAAAGAATCAAAGAAAAATCCTCCTCTTTTAGAAGGATTTTCAAAGCTTCTTTTCCTGATGTTGCCTTATAGAATTGATAGCCTTGGTTTTCAAGAACTATCTCCATAGACATGAGGTTGTCAGGTCTGTCGTCAACAAGAAGTATCTTAATTGTAGTCTCTTCAGCCAAGTTGAGAAAAGTTAAAAATCAAAAATAATAATTAAAAAAGGCTTTGGTGGTTTTATCATTTGAAACCACCCCTTTTAATTCCCCCCCTGCGAGGCATACTGGAATGCTTAGGCATCTCTCAAATGACAAACTTTTATTCAATATCGTGCCCCTAATTTAGCGTACCGTAAGCTCCCATGCTCCCTCTCCTCCGGAGAGAGTTGGGGTGAGGCTTTTTCAACACAACCATACCCTCATTAAAGACAACAACTGCGGCGTCTTAACAGGTTTGGTTATGTAATCTGATGCTCCTGAAGCAATACATTTCTGACGGTCACCAATCATCGCCTTAGCAGTAACCGCAATAATTGGCAGTTGTTTATGTTTAGGCTCTTTCCTGATCCATTGAATCGTTTCGTAACCATCCATCTCCGGCATCATGATATCCATTAGCACAATGTCTATATCCTTATTTGCATTTAATATTTCCAACGCTTCCCTACCGCTTTCTGCAGTAATTACCTCTAATTTGGAGCGTTCAAATGCAGCTGTTAGGGCAAAAAGATTTCTAACGTCATCATCCACAACAAGAACCTTTTTCCCGTCTAAAATATCACCGGTATACTTGGTGTTTTGAATCATGGTTACTTTATCTGCTGGAAGCATTTTTGTTTCCACATGAAGCGTTTGCATTACTTCGTCCAACAGATCAATATATGATTCGGGATTTTTATTGATCGACTTATAATTTAAGCGTTTTAAATTAATAAGTTCTTCCTGGGTAAAGTCTTTGTTTGAATGGATGATAATCGATGTTTGATTATGCTTATGCAGATTCAGGAAATTCGGAAGCAATTTAGCATCAGTTAAAGCATAGTCGATAATAATACAATCGAAAGATTCATCCTTAAGCAAGGCCACTCCTTTTTTAGCTGAAGGAACTGCGACAATCGCCACCGAATCATTATTCAGAAGGTCTGAAAGATGCTTCAACTCGTTTTTGTCTTCTTCAATTAAAAGAATCCGCTTTACTTTCATCTCTTCGAAAGAAATGATATTTGATATCAACTCATCTAGAGATTTGTTTGAAAGAGGTTTCAGATGGAAGCTCTTCGCCCCGCTCTTAATTGCTAAAGCACGATTATCTTCACCTGAAACCAGATGAATTGGAATGTGACGAAGATTTAAATCACTTTTTAAAAGCTTTAAAATCTTCCATCCGTTCGATTCCGGCATATTCACATCCAGTGTAATCGCGATTGGATGATAATTCTGGATACAGTCAAAAATTTCAAGGTAATTGGTTGCAACAATGGCTTTCATTCCAAAGTCGTGAACCTTATCTATCATAATTTTGGTGAACCTGATATCGTCTTCAATCACCAGAATTACACGGTCTTCAGATTGGATAATAGTATGTCTGTCATCGTCAATCATTGGCTCGGTAATCTCAGCCGCCATAATGGCTTTGTTTGCTGCAGCCATGTAGGGAAGCTTGTTGTTCTCAGAAATGGCTTTTGTTCCCTCCTGATATTTGAGCGGCAGATACAAAGTAAACGCACTTCCTCTTCCAAGCTCACTTTCTACTGTAATTGTACCGCCAAGAAGCTCGGCAAAACCTTTACTGATGGAAAGACCAAGCCCTGTACCTCCGTATTTACGACTTGTTGAACCCTCTGCCTGCTGGAACGCTTCGAAGATAATTCCCTGAGTTTTCTTCGAAATACCGATTCCTGAATCTTCGATAGAGAAGGCGATTACTTCATCAATTCCAGGCAGAGGATTTCGCATTCCCGCTTTTGGACGTTGCATCTTCAGCTTGATACTTCCTTTTTCGGTAAATTTAAATGCATTCGACAACAAGTTCTTAAGAATCTGATTCAAACGCTGAATATCCGTTTCTAAGATTTCTGGTAACGATTCATCTACATCAATCTCAAAGACAAGATTTTTAGTTTCAGAAATTGGCTTAAAAGTCGATTCTACGAAGGAAGCAATCTCTTTAAAGCTAACCGGCATAATATCCGCTGAAATAACCCCTGACTCAATTTTAGAAAGGTCAAGGATATCATTAATCAACTGGATCAAGTCGTCTCCGCAGGAGTGAATTGTTTTCGCGTACCTGATTTGTTTCTCTGTTAAGTTACCTTCATGGTTCTCGAACAATTGCTGTGCAAGAATCAGCAAACTGTTCAGCGGAGTACGTAACTCGTGCGACATATTTGCAAGGAACTCTGATTTGTATTTAGAGGTTAATGTCAGCTGTTCGGCCTTTTCCTCCAGTGATCGTCTTGCTTCCTCAACCTCTTTGTTGATCTGCTCCACCTCTTCTTTTTGTTTCTCAAGAAGCTGTGCTTTATCATGCAGCTCATCATTCGCACGTCTTAACTCTTCCTGCTGTGCTTTCAAGTCACCAGAAAGTGATTGAGACTGAGAAAGAAGTTCCTCTGTACGAGTATTCGTTTCGATGTTATTAAGTACGATACCGATAGACTCCGTTAATTGATCCAAGAAGTCTAAGTGGGTTGGGCTAAAGTTATCAAACGATGCCAGCTCAATTACCGCTTTTACATTATTCTCAAATAGTACGGGAAGAATTACCAATGCCGATGGACTGGCTGTTCCGATACCTGAAGTGATTTGCAAGAAGTCGCCCGGTACATTAGTTAAAAGAATACGCTCCTTGTCGGTGGCGCACTGTCCAACTAATCCTTCGCTTAGCGCGAATTCTGTGTTTATAGTTTTTTTACTGTTTTGAGCGTAACCTGCGAAGAGTTTCAATACAGCCTCATCGTTGGTCCCCTCAGGTTGTTCCAAAATATAGAAAGCTCCATATTTCGCATTTACAAGTTCTGCAAGCTCTGATAGAATCTTATTTGCCACCGCATTTCTATCGCGCTGACCTTGGAGCATCTGAGCGAACTTTGCCAAGTTGGATTTTAACCAATCCTGCTCGTGGTTACGAAGTGTTGTACCTTTAAGGTTGGCGATCATCTGGTTGATTGTGTCCTTTAGGGCCTCAAGCTCTCCTTTTGCATCCACACGAATAGTTCTTGTTAAGTCACCCTTGGTTACCGCAGATGCCACCTCGGAGATTGAACGCACCTGAACCGTTAAGTTCTGTGCCAGCTGATTCACGTTTTCCGTTAAATCTTTCCATGTTCCTGACGCTCCCGGCACACTCGCCTGACCACCCAAACGACCCTGTACACCCACCTCACGTGCCACCGTAGTTACCTGCTCGGCGAATACCGCAAGGGTGTCAATCATTTCGTTAATCGTATCCGTTAACTGGGCCACCTCACCAAGGGCGTTAATGGATAGTCGTTGCTTCAAGTTACCTTTCGCAACGGAGGTTGCCACTTTCGAGATACCCCGGATTTGTACCGTCAAGTTGGATGCCATCTGGTTCACCGAATCCGTTAAATCTTTCCATGTACCCGCCACACCTTTCACGTGTGCTTGTCCACCCAGCTTACCTTCCGTTCCTACCTCCCTCGCCACACGAGTTACCTCGGATGCAAACGAGTTCAGCTGATCCACCATCGTATTAATGGTGTTCTTAAGCTCCAATACCTCACCTTTCGCATCGATGATTACCGTTTTACTTAAATCTCCCGACGCCACCGCTTTTGTTACCTCGGCAATGTTACGTACCTGTGATGTTAAGTTAGACGACATCTGATTCACCGAATCCGTTAAATCTTTCCAGGTTCCTGCTACCCCCGGTACGAAGGCTTGTCCACCCAAGTTACCATCGGTACCCACCTCCCTGGCCACACGCGTTACCTCGGATGCGAAACCTCTCAGCTGATCCACCATCGTATTAATGGTTTCTTTAAGCTGAAGAATCTCGCCTCGTACGTCAACCGTAATCTTTTTGGACAAATCCCCGTTCGCTACCGCGATGGATACGTCTGCTATATTTCTTAACTGAGCCGTTAAGTTACCGGCCATTTTATTTACACTATCTGTTAAATCTTTCCAGGTACCATCCACACCCGGTACATTCGCCTGACCTCCAAGCTGCCCTTCCGAACCTACCTCACGGGCCACCCTGGTTACCTCGGATGCAAATCCCCGAAGCTGATCCACCATCGTATTGATCGTGTTTTTCAGCTCCAAAAGCTCGCCCTTGGCGTTTACTGTAATCTTTCTTGAAAGGTCACCCTTCGCTACCGCAGTTGTTACTTCGGCGATGTTACGTACCTGAGATGTTAAGTTATCCGCCATTTTATTTACGGAGTCTGTTAGATCTTTCCAGGTACCCCCTACTCCCGGTACATTCGCCTGCCCACCAAGCTGCCCTTCCGAACCTACCTCCCTCGCCACACGAGTTACCTCAGAACCGAACGAGTTCAGCTGATCCACCATCGTATTGATGGTTACTTTCAGCTCGAGCATCTCTCCCTTAACGTCTACCGTGATTTTCTTGGAAAGGTCACCCTTTGCCACCGCCGTTGTTACCTCGGCAATGTTACGCACCTGACCGGTCAAGTTACCCGCCATCTGGTTTACCGAATCCGTTAAATCTTTCCAGGTTCCACCTACACCCGGTACGTTCGCCTGACCTCCTAACTGACCCTCGGAACCTACCTCCCTCGCCACACGAGTTACCTCGGATGAGAACGAGTTCAGCTGATCCACCATCGTATTAATTGTATTTTTTAGCTCTAAGAGCTCACCTTTTGCATCTACCGTAATCTTTCGTGATAAGTCACCCTTCGCTACCGCCGTTGTTACACCCGCAATGTTACGTACCTGATCGGTAAGGTTAGAACCCATCTGGTTTACCGAATCGGTCAAGTCTTTCCAAACCCCTCCTACTCCTTTTACCTTCGCTTGTCCTCCCAGTTTTCCTTCCGTACCCACCTCAAGTGCCACACGCGTTACCTCAGAGGCGAACGAGTTCAGCTGATCCACCATCGTATTGATGGTTTTCTTCAGCTCAAGCATCTCCCCTTTTACGTCTACCGTGATCTTCTTGGATAAGTCACCATTCGCCACCGCTGTTGTTACACCGGCGATGTTACGCACCTGCGAGGTTAA
>DASWMZ010000187.1:0-43112 GCA_036399495.1 Pedobacter sp. | reverse complement strand
GATTAATATCTACAAAATTACCCTCAAGGCTTACCAATCCAATTCCAGAAGCAGAGTTTTGATAGGCGCTTCTAAATTTTTCTTCATTTTCTCTTAAGAGTTCTTCATTCTTTTTCTTCTCTGTAATATCTCTTATAGTACCGGAAAATCGTTTAAGGGATCCATCTTCCATTCTGGACATGACTTTTCCAATTGCCGCAATCCATTTAAAATCATTGTCTTTCTGTAGTAAACGATACTCTATTTTAAAACCTGTTGAATGGTTTTTTATGCAGTCGTTAACACTCTTTAAAACGAAGTTTTTGTCATCCGGGTGGATAAGTTTCTGCCATTGTTCGAATGCATTATCAATTCCGGTGGGTTGATAATCTATGATTTTCTTCCATTCATCCGAAAAATATAACTCGTTGGTTTGAATATTATAGTCCCAAACCCCTATTTCACTTCCTTTCAATGCATATTTAAATCTTTCTTTAGTGCGGCGTATTTCTCTTCCTAAATTATATTTGTCTGTAATATCAAGAAATGTCGAAAACACATAATCACTATTCTCAAAAGATAATTTTTGTGTGTTAACACTTAACCATCTAACTTTTGTGTCCGAAATTTTCAGTCCCATGGTAAAGTCTTTTATTACTTTCCCAGTGCTTCGAGTAAGAGAGCTTGGCAACTCTTCAAGTTTTAATGGTTTTCCTTTTACTGTGATTTGTTGAAACTTTGGATGAATAAGATTCTGGTTCAAAATCTCATGGTCTTTAATTTCTAGGATTTTCGCAGCACGCTGATTAAAAGCTGTGATCTTCCCTTGATTATCGGTAACTAAAACCCCTTCTTCAATTGTATTCAATATTTTTTGAAGAAGATTTATATTTGAAATCATATAAAAGAAGAATAAAAATACGCTTAAATCAAGAGCCTACACTGAGGACTTTGGCTAAACAATTAATAGTTAATTGTGGAATTAGGCTTTTTCAATAGGATCGTACCATCTTATAAACCAGGTATATAAGCCCCGAATGTATGATTATTTTTTTAGAATTTAAATTAAAATGCCAGCGAGCTATTCGTGTGATATAGAGGAGATCGAAATAGTAATTGGAATAGATACAAATCTGATCGAAATTCGGTAACTTCTAGTTGTTGCAAAACGTATAAACATTGTCCTTCCTAAAAGGACTGTTTTTCATAGGTAGATGTAGGGTTGGACTAAGTCCAACCCTTTTTTGTTCTTGAAAAGCCTATTCTTAAGAGAAATTAACTTTTCACAATATTATGTAATTCTTCTTGATGGTTCTCTAAGGTTGAAAGCTTCGAGAATTTGATAATTTCATAAGTAAGTATTCCCGTCTCGATTAAGAATCCATCGTGCCCATAAAAGGAGTCGATTTCCAGATAGGATGCACCCGGTATTTTTTCAGCCAAAAATTTTTGCTCTGAAGGCGGAAACAGCAGGTCGGAGCGAATTCCAATTACCAGGGTTTTGGCTATAATACACTTTAACGCTGATGCTATTGATTCGCGATTGCGCCCCACATTATGGCTATCCATCGCTTTAAGCAAGTACCAATAACTAAATGAATTAAAGCGTTTTACAAGTTTATCTCCTTGATAGTTTTGGTATGATGAAGCCCTGAAATTGTCAACATTATTATTGCTATCCTCTTGTTGAGAATTGGCATAGGTTTCATAATTCCGATATGATAACAGCGCAATACTTCTTGCAGCTTTTAAACCGGTTCTTCCAGCCTCCGGTGATTCAGTGAAAAAACTCTGATCGCTGACAAGTGCTAAACGCTGACTCTCATTGAAAGCAATTCCCCAGGGAGAATGTACAGCATTTGTAGCGATTAAGATCAATTTCTTAATTCGTAAAGGTTCAATTATTGCCCATTCCATCGCTTGCTGTCCACCCAATGAACCGCCTATCAGTACATTTATGTTCTGAATATTTAAATAATCAGCCAGTAAACGTTGAACTGCAGCCATATCCCTTACCGTAAATTGAGGGAACTTAAGATAATAAGGCTTATTAGTTTTGGGATTAATACTTAAAGGACAAGTGGTTCCATAATGTGAACCTAACACATTAGGGCAAACAATGAAATGATCGTTAGGATTAAACAAATCATCTTCGCCGAATAAGCCTTGCCACCAGTCAAACACGTCAGCGTTTCCGGTTAGTGCATGGCACACCCAGATCACATTGTCTTGTTTTTCGTTTAATTTCCCAAAGGTTTGAAATGCGATTTCGAGTCCGGTGATTTCAGTGCCATTTTCAAAAGTAAACGTTTCGGGATATGTAAATTTCTGTGTGTTCATGTGTGATATGTAAAAGCGAAAATCAGTAGCCGTTAAAAATTTTTAATTAGTTACGATGATTAACAGGCTTTTAGCCACATAGACGGAGCAAGAATTTAATTTACAACAAATAGAATGAAATGAAAAGGGAAGCAGGATGTTCGTTTCTTTGTTCATGGTTTTTAATATTTATATCTTCCCGGTGTTTCCGAGACAGGATTTGGCACCTTTTCCGGTATAGCCGGAAGGTTGTCAGCGGGTCGTAGAGCCTGATCTCTCACCGCTTCTTTATAAATCAAAACCTTTTGAGGGGTATTGACAGATCGGTATTTGTACCGAATTGCTTCAAATATACATTCAAATGCAGTATCTGCAAAATATTAGAAAGAATTATTTCTAAGCTCGCTCAATCTGCAATCGTCTATCATTATTTGAGTGTTACTATAAAGATAGCTTGAATCCCTTAAAGGAATCAAAATGTAGCTTGAAAAACCGATTGTTACAACAATATGATTATACCATTTCGGGCATTATTGTATTTTTGTGGAGATGGATACGGAACAAAACCTGCACTTTTTACTGTCTGATAAAAATCTGGATTCTGAACTGAAATCAATCGCCGAGAAGGTGTTAAACCATATCCGGATTACATTCGACGAGGGTGTTATACTTTACCAAAAAGCTGAATTAGGATATCTCGGTGTTTTGGCAAACTACATCCGCGAAAGTAAAAACGGTAATAAAACCTACTTTAACAGAAATTTTCACATTGAACCAACCAACCTTTGTGTGTACGATTGCAAGTTTTGTTCGTACTCCCGGTTGATTAAACAGAAAGAACAAGGCTGGGAATATACGATGGACGAAATGCTCGACATGGTAAAAAAGTACGACGCTGAGCCCGTAACTGAAGTACATATTGTAGGCGGAGTTTTACCTCAGTATGATGTAGCTTTTTATTCTGAGTTGTTTAGAAAAATACATTTGCACCGGCCTGGCTTGCATGTTAAGGCGTTAACTCCGGTTGAGTACCATTACATTTTCAAAAAAGCCAAAATTGATTACGCTACGGGAATGAAACTAATGAAAGAAGCAGGACTTGATTCAATTCCTGGGGGGGGAGCGGAAATCTTTCATCCCGAAATACGGGAACAAATTGCAAAAGATAAATGCAATGCAGAACAATGGCTTCAGATACATGAAGAATGGCATAAACTTGGCCAGCGTTCGAATGCTACCATGCTTTACGGCCATATTGAAGCTTATTGGCATCGGGTTGATCATATGGAGCGCCTTCGCGAACTTCAAGATAGAACAAAGGGGTTCCAGGCATTTATCCCGCTTAAGTTTAGAAATCAGGATAATCAAATGTCGCATGTTCCAGAGGTTTCTGTGATCGAGGATTTAAAAAACTATGCGATATCACGTATTTACCTTGATAACTTTGATCACATAAAAGCCTATTGGGCGATGATTAGTCGCGAGACTGCTCAGCTTTCATTAAATTTTGGAGTTGATGATATTGATGGAACACTGGATGATACCACTAAGATTTATTCTATGGCGGGGGCCGAAGAGCAAAATCCGGCAATGAGCACAAAGGAACTTGTCGAGCTTGTCAAAAATGTGGGCAGGCACCCAATTGAGCGTGATACACTTTATAATGTAGTTACCGATTATCAGGATCACAAATTCGAAGACGAATCGCAACCTCGCTTTTACAAATTACCCGTACTAAATTAGAATATTGGAAAAAGTTATTTATTTGATTCGCCACGGTGAAACAGATCTCAATAAAAGGGGAGTGGTGCAGGGCAGAGGCATGAATACAGACTTAAATGGATATGGTCAAAAGCAAGCAGATGCCTTTTACGAAACATACAAGCATGTTCCTTTTGATAAAATATATACCTCAACTTTAAAACGCACACATCGAACCGTTCAAAAATTTATTGATAGTGGTATTTCCTGGACTCAATATCCAGGTTTGGATGAGCTGGCCTGGGGTATTTACGAAGGAAAAGAAAGTACGGAAGAAATGCGTATTGCTTTTGCAGAAATGATGGCCAATTGGACTAAAGGAGATTTACATCTCAAGTTTGAACAAGGCGAAAGTCCACTGGATGTAAAAGAACGTCAATTAGAAGTCCTAGAAAAGTTGATTGAAGAAAATGATGCTAAAACTATTTTGATCTGTATGCACGGTCGTGCGATGCGGCTTTTTTTGTGCTTGTTAACCAACCGGCCAATCTGCGATATGGAAGAATTTCCGCATCAAAATACTACTCTATATAAACTTCATTACGATGGTGAGAAATTTGAAATTATTGAGTTTCACAATACCGATCACTTAAAAAGTATCAGTGAACAAGATTAGAGTTTCGGCAGTTTCATACACCAATACTAAACCATTTATCTACGGCCTTGAGCACTCAGGAATACTTAATTCAATTGACTTAAGTTTAGATAATCCATCCGAATGCGCAGAAAAGCTTATTGATGATAAGGCCGATATTGGACTTGTACCGGTTGCAGCTCTAACTAGCATCGCGAATTATGAAATCATTTCCGACTACTGCATCGGGGCGGATGGAGCCGTGGATTCCGTTTTTATATTCAGTAATAAGCCTGTCGAAAAAATTCGCACACTACGACTTGATCCTCAGTCCAGAACCTCCAATGCGCTTGCTGGAATGTTGTTGAAGGAATACTGGAAAACCGATGTTCAATTCATTCAGTCAGGAGATGCAGATGCTTATGTTGAGATTGGTGACCGCACTTTTGGAAAAAAAAATCAAGTGGGCTTTGTTTATGATCTAGCTTTGGCGTGGAAAGAATTCACTGGCTTACCATTTGTTTTTGCGGTTTGGGTAACCAACAAAAAAATAGACGAAGACTTTATTGATAAATTCAACACCGCTTTAAAATATGGTCTCGATCATAGAGCAGACCTTCTAAGAGTTTCCTGTCAAAACTCTGAAATCGATTTGGAGGATTACTTAATGAACAAAATCAACTATTTCCTCACGGCAGAAAAAAGAGAAGCCATAAGTAAATTTCTAAATCTGGTTTAAGTCAACTCTGGCTTCTAAAAATTTCTATCGCCCACTATAATTGTTTAGAATAAATCTAAATAAATTTGATTTTTCAAATTGCGTTCCTATTTTTGTCGGATTAGAATCAATCTAAATAAAAATAATGAGGAAATATTTATTGAGTTTTGCGACTACAATTTTACTACTGGCTGTTCAAACGGTCACAGCTGGAGAAGATTTAGATAATGGTGCCATTAACGGAGTTATAAAAACATCTGACGGAGAGTCAGCAGCCTTTGTTAGCATAGTGATTAAAGAGTTATCCAGGTCGACTATCTCTTCTGAAAGCGGATCATACTCATTTAAAAATATAAAGCCAGGTAATTACACATTAAAAATCTCTTTCGTTGGCCTTGAAGCTCAGGAAAAAGAGGTTCAGGTGGTGGCAGGGGAGACGACCAAAGTAGATCTTGTTATTACCGAAAATGCATCGAAGCTTGCTGAGGTTGTTATAACTTCCAGAAAAAGCGTTAACAAATCACCTGCTTCAGGAACAAGAATTAACATAAATCCACTGGATTTACCGCAAAGTATTTCTATTGTAAATAGCCAAACTATCGCTGATCAACAGGTAAACCGCTTAAGTGACGCCATTAAAAATGTAAGTGGTTTGGCAATGGCGGACACTCGCGGAGCGACGGCTGAGACTTTTTTTGCACGGGGATATAATTTAGGTGCTAATAATATAATGAAGAATGGCGCTAGGTCTAACTCAGCGGTTATACCTGAAGCGAGTACTTTGGAAAAGATCGAGGTCTTGAAAGGTAGTGCTGCGCTACTATATGGAACTGTTTCTAGTGGTGCAGTAATTAATATGATTACAAAGAAGCCAATATTTGAATATGGAGGGCAAGTTTCTTTCAGATCGGGTAGTTATAATTTCTATAAGCCGATAATCGATGTTTATGGCCCGGTAACGAAGAAGATAGCTTTTAGGGCGGTATCGACTTACGAAACCGCTAAAAGCTTTAGAAAAAATGTAGAGTCTGAAAGATATTATTTTAATCCTTCGTTCCTGTTCAACCTTTCTTCTAAAACCAGCGTTCTCATTCAAGGAGATTATATGAACAATACTCTTACTCCAGATTTCGGTATAGGAACATTAAATAACACCGCAATTCCATCCAACATTTCTAGGTCTGCATTTTTTAATACTCCTTGGGCATTTAATAACGCAAAGCAAGGGAATGCATCTGCATCGGTAGACCACAAAATTAATAAGACTTGGAATTTTAATATGTTAGGGTCGTTTCAGGCATTTGACCGAGATTATTTTTCGACAGAAAGAATTCAAGCGTCTGCAAATGGCGACTGGGGAAGGAAACTTACCCGTGCTAGAACCTCAGAGGATTATTATACAGCACAAACTAACCTAACGGGAAAATTTTCGGCAGGAAAAGTCAAACATCAATTGCTTTTTGGAACAGACGGCGAGCGCTACACAAATATTAGTAATGCTTTCAAGATTGCATCTTTAAAGACCGGCGACGTCTACGATACAATTAATATTGTTAATCCGGATAAGTTCACTCCTCGAATAGATGAGCCGCTAGCTACTAATACTTCCCGGACAAAAACGCCTACATATCGTGCTGGTGTATTCGTTCAGGATTTATTTGATATTACTACGAGAATTAAAATCCTGGCTGGTTTACGCTATTCTTATCAGAGAATTGGTGCGGCAAAAATAACTAATGTTCAAACAGGTGAGGTATTACCTAATAGTAGCCTTTCAACCAGTGTAAACGATGTTGAACAAGCTTTATCCCCAAGGTTAGGTGTTGTATTTCAGCCTATCATAACTACGTCTTTATATGCTAGCTATTCAAACAATTTTGTACCCAACGCGGGTATTGATATCGAAACGCAACAAAACATGAGAGCTTCGTTTATAAATCAGTATGAAGTAGGAGTGAAAAATGATTTTTTATCGGGTAGACTATCTGCTAATTTCTCGTTATACCGCATTATAAACAGTAATCTCGCTATCACTTCGGATCTGGGGCTTAACGGTAAAACCGGTAATACAGACAGCAATATTAAGCAGTTTGCCGGTCAAACAACTAGCGAAGGAGCGGAGCTAGATATTACAGGTTCTATTGCTCAGAATTTAACTTTCTTAGCCGGATACAGTTACAATTTCATGAGGATTACTAAAAGCGATCCAAGTAAGCCATTCAGCTTTATTGAAGGAGAACGTTTAGTTAACAATCCGGCCAACACTGGAAACGCATCGGTGTTTTATACTTTCAATCTTAAAAATTTAAAGGGGCTTAAAGTAGGTGCTTCAACATTCTATACGGGAAAGCGTAATGGGGGCTACAACAATCGGGTTGGACAAACACAAAAATTTGACCGGTTAATTCCATTGAGTTCATTCCAGACGTTTGACTTATCTTTGGGGTACTCAGTAAAAAAACTCTCATTGCTGGCCAAAATTTCTAACATAACCGATGAACTTAATTATATAGTTCACGAAAACTACAGTGTAAATCCAATAGCGCCACGTCAATTTGTAACTACTCTTTCCTATAAGTTTTAATCTGTGCTGCTAGATAAAAGAAAGCTGTTTTTAGAATATTCACGTTTACATAAGTCTGGCTTTAGACTATCATAAAGCCTGTATAACAGGCGGGATTCTATTATTTTGAAAAGAAACTTTTTGAAAAGAACTTGAAGAAATGCTTCATCTAGATCGTAATCTTATCGCCCAAGTGGATGAACTCGGAAGCGGTTAAATCAGATTCCGTTTGGTTTTTATTTTCTTGAGCAATTTCCTTTCATGTTCACCTTCACTGCTATGTGTTGGTTATTTCAATGGTTTAAATAAGAGTTAAGCAGATAAAGAAAAATAAGATCCGAAATCGTAAATAATTATTGTCTTATAATTAATATTATGTTAAATAGATTTTCTATTAAGCAAACGTCATTTCGACATCCATTCCCTTTCTCGTCAAACCATTTCGTTTCAATCGCGTTAAACTATATATACCTATTGTTATGGAAGCAGCATACCATGAAAATTATATTAAGCAATTACAGCGCTTACTGAATTCTGTAATTGAGAGTCAGAAGAAATATATAGATGCAGCAGATCATATTGATTCCGCTGATTTTAAGAACTTGTTTAACCGTTATGCGGATGAACGAACGAATATGATTTCAGAACTTAAGGATGCTATTCAAAAACTTAGTGGTAGCACCCCCGATGTCTCAGCTGCAGATGTGAACTCACACCATTTCAACAGTACACATACCACAACGGACACAAAAAAAGACCAGGAGATTCTATCCAAACTAAGGAACTCTGAAAAGGATGCATTAGATGTGTATGATGATATTCTGCAAGGTAGCATTTTAGAGGTATTTAATCTAAAGACATTGATAATGAGCCAAAGGCTTACCATTAGCAATGCCTTAACAGAGATTGACCAACGTTATTTTGATCTCTATAAACTCAAACAACCTTATTAGTTATGCGGTCCATTTGGAAAGGTTCGATTGGTTTTGGATTAGTAAACATTCCAATAAAGCTTTATTCGGCTGTACAAAGCAGCTCTTTGGGTTTGGATATGCTGGACGGCCGTGATCACGAACGCATCCGATTTCAACGCATAAATGAGAAAACGCGTAAAGAAGTCCCTTATGACAAAATTGTTAAAGGATATCCCATTAATGATACTTATGTAATTCTTGAGGATAAAGATTACGAAGCTGCCAGCCCTGAAAAAAGTAAGATGATTGAAATCGAAAGCTTTGTAGATATTGAGGAAGTAAATCCAATGTATTATGAAAGCTCTTATTATTCCGAACCTGAAACACAAGGCAGAAAAGCCTATGCTCTACTTCTGCAATCATTAAAAAAATCTAAGAAAGCCGGTTTAGCACGCTTTGTACTAAGGAGTACCGAAAATCTTTGCATTATTCATCCGGTAGAAAAGGTTATTGTAATTACTAAAATTCGTTTCGCACAGGAAATACGATCATCAGAAGAAATTTTAACACCCGATGATGTTGTGGTTAATAAAAAGGAGTTGGATATGGGGCTTGCACTTGTAAATACCTACAGCAGTAAGTTCGATATTAATAAATTCAAGGATGAATATCATCACGAATTGATGAAAATTATTGAAGCCAAATCTAAAGGAAAACATCCAACAATTAAAAAGCTTAAGCCACAAAAGGCATCTGATGATAATCTTTACGATCAGCTTATGCAAAGTTTAAATGTGAAAAAAGGAGCTTAATCTGAAAGATGTTAATTTGATTAGCGAGATGATTTAAATTATAACAAAAAGAGCCAACTCGTAAGTCGGCTCTTTTTGTTATAAAAGTTTTAATCATCGTTTACTTCAACGTCTTAATCTTAGCATCAATTTCATTTACTTTTGCTGTATTATTATTAATCGAATAATACTGTTTAAGATTGCTTAGCGCAGCCGCAGATTTAGGGTTCAGGTCTACCGCCTTCTGTAAATAAGGTAAAGCTCTGTCAAACTCAGCCATCGCTTTCTTCTTAAGAACCGCTGCTTCAGCTGCTTTGCTTGCCGGAAGTTTATTTGACTTATTATATATTGAAATACCATTATTCATGATAATGCTGCTCATATTAATAATTGCATCAGAATAATTCGGATCAATCGCAAGAGCTTTAGAATATGCTTCTTCCGCCTTTGCGTAGTCATTCGTGTTGCTATAAGCCATACCTAAATAATATGGATATATTTTGTTTGTAGGATTTTTTACCATCTGGGCTGCAGCTTTAGAGATTACCTCCTTATCCCTGCCCGACATAATACTGTACTCAATTTCACGAGTTGCTAAATCTTTATTAGCAGGAAATCTGGTTGAACCTTCAGACAAAACTTTAATTGCGGTAGCTGTATCTTTCTGCAAAACATGCATATAAGCCATGTTTGTATAAACTTCTGGCAGGCCGGAATAATTGGTCTTAGATAACTCTCCAAATTTCAACAGACTATTCTTATAATCTTTTGCGTACATGGCAGCAACCCCAGCTACATAAGTAGCTGTTGTATCACCTGGAAGATATTCAAGGCTTTTCTCAAACTCTGTGTAAGCATTTGTGTAATCTTTTTTATCATATAAGGCTTTACCCCTTTGAATTTGATAGTTGTAGATTAGCGTACTTGCGTTTTCTAGCCTGGTCTTATGTATACCTGTTGGATCTAATTCCTTTGCTTTTTTGATGGAGGTTGTTGCCTCATTAAAAAATTGAGCTGCCTCGTCCTCTTTTGCCGTCGTTGCCAAATTAGAATAAATCAAAGCTCTGTAAGCCCATGCTTGAGGGTCAGCCATTGTCTTTTCGCTCAAAACAGCTTTATCGATACTGGCCTTGGCAGATTTCATCAATGGCTCTGCCACGGCAGGCGATCCCTTTAACAATTCGTATTTTTCAAAATCCGCTTTCGCAGAAGCTACCGCTGCTTTTTGAGCAAATACTTGTGCGGATACTGTTGTAATTAACATTCCGAACATTATAGATTTAAAATTCATTTTTTCTTTTTTAAAATATTTGACCTAATTTATTTTTAACTCTTTTCAATTCCGTAGTATTGCCCGTGATAGTATAAAGAATGGCCAGCGATTTCAAAACATCTTCAGCATTTGGATTTACTTCCGCAGCCTGAACAAGATATCTCCTCGAGTCTGATAATTGTGATTGATCTTTTTCAGGTGATTTCAAATACGATCTAAGATAAAGTAAACCTAACGCATAATTGCCTTCATAATTATTCTCCTCTAAAGAAAGCAGATCTTTATAATATTTTACAGCCTTTTCTTTCTTTCCTATCGATTCAAAAGAAAAACCGGCTAAATAAACCAGATGTAGATTTTCCGGTTCCAGATCTAAAGCCTGTTCTACCAGTTTGGCCACCATATCATAGGAACCATTATCTGCATAGCTATTAATCTCTTTAAAAAGCAGGTCTTTTTGTTTTGGAAAATTCTTTCTACCATCCGCAATAACAGCAAGACTTTTATTAGTGTTTCGTGTATATTCAAATAGATTAGAGAGTGCGAGAAAATATTCCGGTTGAGCGCGACTTTTATCACCAACCAAAAAACTGTAATATTTGATCGCCTGATCTGTATGTCCTAGTTTTTCGCTTAGTACTGCTAAATTATGTCTGGCAAAATATTTATCGACACTAAACGAATCAACCCAAAGGTAGGCTTGATAGGCATCAGGATAATTTAAAGCGCGAGTGGCCTTTTTAGCTTTAAGCAGCCAGGCATTTGATAGTTGCCTGTGAATAAATTTGATTTGAGCACTATATACATCATTTTGCTTTGGACTTTTCAATTTGTCTAAAGCAAACATGGCTTCATCGAGAGGATCTTTTATATATTTAAATTTTCTTGTAGAATCTAAATAAGCAAGCGATGAGTAAACAAGACCACGAATTAGATTTACACGATAGCTTGCGGAATCCTTTCTGGTTTTGAAAGCATCATCGATATTTTTACGTGCTTTCTCTAACGAACTTACTTCACCTTTTTGAGTAAAGCGCGCAAAATTATTAGCTGCCTCCTTTGTAAGTGTTTGAGCCCTTAAATTAAGACTCAAACATATACAACTTATAAAAAGTGTTATTTTAATCATCAGATGAAATTACTTTTCTAACGATTCATCCTCCTCATCAGTATCTTCATCGTCCGGATCATCAGCTTCAGAAAGATCTGCTGATTTAACGGTTTCAATTACCTCATCATCCGTTACAGGCGGTTCTGATGAAACATAACCTTCGGTTTCTAAAATTCCATCTGCCTCTAATATCGCTTCCGCTTCTTCCAGTACTTCATCTTCGTGCTCAACCTTTGCAACAGAAGCAATCTCATCATCACCTTTCAGGTTAATTAAACGAACGCCTTGTGTTGCTCGCCCCATTACCCGAAGCTCACTAACCGCAATCCGAATAACAATGCCCGATTTATTGATAATCATCAAATCATCTTTGTCGGTAACATCTTTTATTGCAATTAAATCCCCGGTTTTGTCGGTGACATTAATCGTTTTAACTCCTTTACCACCTCGGTTTGTAATGCGATAATCTTCAAGATCGGTACGTTTTCCGTATCCCTTTTCAGATACTACTAAAATTGTAGATTCCTGATCATTAATACTTATCATACCAATTACCTCATCATTTTCATGAGCTAAAGTTACCCCACGAACACCTGTCGCTGTTCGTCCCATTGGCCTTACTGTAGATTCGTTGAAACGAATCGCGCGACCAGAACGAAGTGCAACAATAATTTCACTTTTACCGTCAGTTAAATTTGCTTCGAGTAATTGATCTCCGTCATTTATATTAATCGCATTAATACCATTCGCCCTGGGACGAGAATAAGCCGCCAAAGAAGTTTTCTTAATAGTGCCTTTCTTAGTACACATAATAATAAAGTTATTATCAAGATACTCCTGGTCTCTTAGATTCTTAACCTTTATATATGCTTTAATTTTTTCTTCCTTCGGTATGTTAATTACATTTTGAATAGCTCTTCCCTTACTGGTTCTTGAACCTTCAGGGATCTCGTATACACGTAACCAGAAACAACGTCCGGCTTCGGTAAAGAACAACATGTAATTATGATTAGAAGCAATTATAATATGTTCAATAAAATCTGCGTCACGCGATTGAGAACCCATTGAACCTTTTCCGCCCCTGCCCTGCGTGCGATATTCTGATAGCGGCGTACGTTTGATATAACCCTCATGCGAGATGGTGATTACTACACCTTCATCTTCGATGAAATCTTCCATCCGCATATCTTCTGCAGAATGAACAATGCTTGTCTTACGCTCGTCGCCATACTTTGCTTTTATCTCCGCAAGCTCATCCTTAATGATCTGCATTCTTAAGCCCTCATCCCCTAAAATCGACTTTAAATAATCGATAGTCTTCATCAACTCAGCAAACTCCTCCTTGATTTTATCACGCTCTAATCCGGTTAAACGACGAAGCGTCATATCCAAAATCGCGCGGGCCTGTATGTCTGATAGTCCAAACGTTTGTATCAAGCCGGTGCGGGCATCTTCAGGCGTATCAGAGCTGCGTATCAACTTAATAACTTCGTCTAGATGATCTAACGCTATAAGTAAACCCTCTAAAATATGGGCACGTTTTTCAGCTTCTGCAAGTTCAAACTTCGTTCTGCGAATTACAACTTCATGGCGATGGTCTACGAAATGTCTTATGATATCTTTCAGGTTCAGCATCATCGGTCTGCCATGAACTAAAGCAATACTGTTAATGCTAAATGAAGTTTGTAAAGCGGTTTGCTTGTACAGATTGTTTAAGACAATTGAGGCATTTGCATCTCTTTTTATTTCGTAAACAATACGCATCCCGTCTCTATCAGATTCATCTCTAATCTCAGAAATACCCTCTAATTTCTTTTCGTTAACCAACTCGGCGGTGCGCTCAATCATCATCGCCTTGTTAATCTGATACGGGATCTCGTTTACGATAATCCGCTCTCTATCATGTCCGTATGTTTCAATTTCTGCTTTAGCACGAATCACAATACGACCCCTCCCCGTCTCATATGCATCCTTCGCACCAGAGTGACCATAGATAATTCCCCCGGTTGGAAAATCGGGTGCCTTAATATGCTGCATCAATCCCGAAATCTCAATTTCTTTATCGTCTATATAGGCAATTGTAGCATCGATCACCTCATTTATATTGTGAGGCGCCATATTGGTAGCCATACCCACAGCAATCCCTGAGGTACCATTCATTAAGAGATTCGGAATTTTTGAAGGTAAAACAGTAGGCTCTTCTAATGAATCATCAAAGTTTAACTGATAGTCAACTGTGTCCTTATTGATATCAGCCAGCATTTCCTCCGCAATCCGCTTTAAGCGCGCTTCGGTGTAACGCATGGCTGCTGGGCTATCTCCATCAACCGATCCAAAGTTACCCTGGCCGTCAACCAAAGGATAGCGTAAGCTCCAGTCTTGGGCCATACGCACCATCGTATCATAAACAGACGAATCACCATGCGGGTGGTACTTTCCGAGTACATCCCCAACAATACGTGCAGATTTTTTATGTGGCTTACCGCTTGTTACACCCAAGTCAAGCATGCCGTACAACACCCTGCGGTGCACAGGTTTCAAACCATCACGCACATCCGGTAAGGCACGAGAAACAATAACCGACATCGAATAATCGATGTAAGCGGCTTTCATTTCTTCTTCAATATTTATTAAAATTATTTTGTCATTAGGAGGTAGTGGATTTTCCGTTTCGTCGGCCATTTTTAGATTTTCCTTGTGTGAAAATATTAGGTCTTAATTTGTTAATGCGAAGATAAGAAAATCTGCCAGTTTGGAGGGTTCTGTGGAAAAGTTTTAATTGTTAAAAACCTTTAAAAAGGCGGTTAATGGTCATTTAATGCAGGGTTTTAGAAGCTATTCAAAGATAATTACGAGGGTAGGTTAATTAGACCCAAGTAGAATTAAAACGATTCGAAAATCAGCTTTCGGTTTCACTCATAATCCAGTCCCGCTATCCGTTTCAAGCTTCCTCCATCACAACCTCCAGAGCGCTTTCTACTGTTATCGGGTTTAGAAATGTTCTGCTTTTCTTCGTGGCATCATGGGAATATTAAATAACTCTCCAAAAGTTTGGAACTTATAGAGAGTTAATCAACCCATAAAAGTAACGACAGATAAATCTGATAGCAGACTAACAGATCTCTCCTATCGTCGAGATGACACAAATGCCAAAATCTATAGCCTATTAATTTCTTGCGTTTGTCGTTTCGAATGGATGAGATCTAAAGCAATGCGGAACAAATAGTATATAATGAGCCTCAACTATTACACCCAATTAATACCTTTTTTAAGGAGACCCAAAGTCTTTTCCTCTTCACCCCCACTCTCCGGTTTAAAATCATATGCCCAGTTCGCCTGCGGCGGCAAACTCATTAAGATCGACTCAATCCTGCCGTTGGTTTCAAGCCCGAATTTTGTTCCTGCATCATAAACAAGGTTAAACTCCACATATCGGCTTCTCCGTTGATATTGCCATTGCTTTTGAGCTGGCGTAAATTCTTTGTTTCGATTTCTATTTACCAGTTCTGAATAAATGGGAACGAAAGACCTGCCCACCGCTTTAGAAAATTCGAATATTTCTTCCCAGCTTATACCAGCAGTTAATGGTGTAAGTCTGTCGTAAAAAATTCCACCAATCCCACGGGTTTCGTTTCGGTGTTTGATATAGAAATAATCATCAGCCCAAACTTTAAACTTTGAGTAAAAGTCTTCTTTAAACTTACTACAAGTTTCTTTAAGATATTGATGAAAAAAGCGAGCATCTTCTTCTATTACATAGTGAGGCGTTACATCAATTCCTCCTCCAAACCAGCGCGTGTTTTCATCAATCTCGAAATACCTGATATTCATGTGAATGATAGGCACTAAAGGATGGTTGGGATGAATAACTATTGATATTCCGGTAGCAAAGAATTGATCGTCATCAACTTTGAAAGCTTTCTTAATCGGCTCCGGGAGTTGCCCATGAACAGCAGAAAAATTAACACCGCCTTTTTCAATAATATTCCCGTTTTGCATAATTCGGGTTCGTCCACCGCCCCCTCCTTCTCGTTCCCAGAGTTCTTCTTCAAATGTGGCAGAACTGTCCAGCACCTCTAAAGCCGAGGTAATCTCATCTTGAATTATTTTATAGTGACTGGCTATCTCTTCTTTGCTAATCATCCTGTAAAGATGCTAATTTGGAATGTTAACCCTTTAAAAGTTTAGGAATGTGAAATTAAGCTTACGATAACCCATCCTCAACATAATCCAGATCCCTCCCGAAGCTCTCTTTCAGCTGACTTAACGCAAACAATCCTAAGACCGCCAAAATTCCCATTACGATATAGGCCGCAGTGATAAGACTGTATTGGCCCACAAAATAATTGAACAAAAGGGTAATCGGTATCAATGCCCCCCTCACAAAATTTGGTACGGTGGTAGTAACCGTCGCTCGTATGTTGGTGCCGAATTGCTCTGAAGCGATGGTTACGAAAGTGGCCCAATAACCAACTGAAAAGCCCATAAATAAGCATAACCAAGTGAATTTTTCTGGTGTGATTCCATCACTGCTCAAATAAGCAAATACACTAGCAATTGATAATAAGTGAAAAAACAGCATTGTTAATCTTCTTGATTTGGTTGCCTGCGCCAACATTCCTGCTACTATATCGCCAACGGCTATACCTATATAGGTATACATGATTCCACTGCCCGCCTTTAAAGGCTCTGCACCGCCCAACTCCCGTCCAAACTCCGGCGACAGCGTGACCAATATCCCTACCACAAACCAAAGCGGCGCACCTATCAGAATGCAGTAAATGTATTTCATCAAATTTTTGGAATTCCCCAGAATTAACATCACATTTCCCTTTGACACGCCTTTTGCAGCCACATCATTAAATAAGCCTGACTCATAAGTACCGATACGTAGAAACAATAATAAAAGACCTAGCACGCCGCCTACAAAGTAAGAAAGCTGCCAGCTTCCAGACCACACATAAATAAAGTTGGCAAGAACAGCTCCTAATAATCCTACTCCGGCTACTATCATAGTTCCGTAGCCGCGATTTTCTTTGCTAATGGTTTCGCTAACCAATGTGATTCCAGCACCAAGCTCGCCTGCTAAACCAATGCCCGCAATAAAACGGATATAAGCGTATGTGTCAACATCTTTTACTAGCCCATTAGCAATATTGGCTACAGAGTAAAGAAGAATTGAGCCAAACAAAACCTTGATACGGCCAAGTTTATCGCCCAAAATACCCCATAAAATGCCGCCAATTAGCAACCCGGCCATTTGCATATTCAAAATATACTGACCTTCTGTACGGAGTGCCTCCTCAGTATTAACGCCAATATCTTTTAAACTTTGAATGCGGACAATGGAGAAAAGAACTAAATCATAGATATCTACGAAGTAGCCTAAGGCAGCAACAATTACCAGGAAGATGATATTTTTTTTTGAAGGAGAATTTTTTTTCATTCGGTTAAGGTTTAACCGATGAAACTACAAAAAATAAGGAAGGTAAAGAAAGAAATAATTCTGCCTGAATTACGCAAAACAGGCAGAATTATTAAATAACACTATGGTCTTGGAGTAGTTCCTGTACCACCTCCAGATCCTGTTCCGGTACCGCTACCAGTTCCTGACCCAGTTCCAGTACCAGTAGTACCACTACCTGACCCACTACCACCAGTGCCAGAACCTGTTCCACTGCCGCTAGTGCCGCTACCAGATCCACTACCACCAGTTCCTGTACCTGTGCCAGTACCACCAGTTCCTGTACCACCTGTTCCTGTTCCAGTTCCACTAGTGCCGCCCGTTCCTGTTCCTGAGCCAGCACCGCCTGAACCTGTAGCGCCACTACCGTCTGTACCAGTACCCGTACCAGTGCCGGTTCCTCCGGTACCTGTGCCACCGGTTCCAGTTCCAGAACCACCGGTACCCATGCCTGCTGTGTCAGTCATTGTAGTGTCCATGCCAGTTCCATCGGGGCCCATCATGGTTGAATCTGAATCTGCGCTCCCAGAAGCATCTTTGTTCGAGTTGCATGCTGCTACCGTGAAGGCGAAACATGCAGAGATCAACGTTAATTTTAAAATTGATTTTTTCATGGTCTTAATTTTTAAGTAGATATATTGTATTACCAAATCCTAACTCGGTTAAAATTAAATTGTTTATAAAAATGTAAACTCTTTAACAAAAATCACATATTCGCTAATGCTTGTATCTGCGAGGGGTTTAAAATGGGCGATGCGTTGTTATCCGCCTTTTTTATTCCAGGGAATATGGACACAGAAATTCGAAAAGGATTTCAGTAGTGCTAGGGTTAAGATTATTAAAAATATATTTAATAAAAATTATAACCACTCAATTTTTGGCGGCACTATTTTTAGTGCTGCCGATCCTTTTTACATTATTTTATTTCATCAAATACTAACGAGAAAAGGCTATCGCGTAAAGCTTTGGCTTAAACATTCTACAATTGACTTTTTAAAGCCGGGAATTTGTAATTTATATTTTAATGTAAATTTAAGCCCTGAGGATATTGAAGAAGTGGTGGGCAAACTCCAATCACATGGAAAATTTATAAAAACATTTCGCGTTGAAATAACTAATAAGGATGGTGGCATTTATGCAGTTGTGCATAATGAAATCTACATTAAAAATATATAGTGCTTAAATAGCAACGGGTTAATGAATTCTCTCAGACCACATCATATTAAACAACTGATATTCGAAGGCGAGGGTGTTTCCGTTGACTTTAAGAAAACGATCACATCCTGCGAAAAGATAGCTAAGACGATGGTGTCGTTCGCCAATAATAAAGGGGGGCGATTGTTGGTTGGTGTTGCAGATAACGGCGATATAAAGGGCGTAAAGTCTGAGGATGAAGAAAAGTATATGCTAACAAAGGCGGCTACGTTTTTTTGTAGGCCAGCTCTGGAGCCCATTTTTGAGGAGGTTTACTTCGATAACAAAATCGTTCTAGTTGTTACGATCGAAGAAAGCGAATTAAAGCCACATTATGCTTTAGGGGAAGATAATAAATGGTGGGTTTACATAAGGGTACGTGATAAAAGTCTTCTTGCCAGCAAAATTGTAGTTGATGTTTTAAAGGGAAGCTCAAAAGAAGATGGTGTTTTTATTGAATACTCCAGTAAAGAAAAGGCCTTGTTAGAATATCTTGTCGAGAACGAACGCATTACTTCCAAAGAATACGGTAAAATTCTAAATCTTTCCCGGCGCAGGGCTCAACGAATTCTTGTCAACTTGGTTCTCTCCGGGGTAATTCGAATTCACACAACGGAGAAAGAGGAATTTTACACCGCGTCGTAATTTTAATTTACATTTTTACATTCCTGGATTTTTTACCGATTGCTCATGCTTTCTAAATACAAACCACATTATCGTAGTAATTTAATACTGGCTATACCTGTGGTGATTTCGCAATTTGGACATACCCTTGTACATACCGCAGACAGTATAATCGTTGGGCACTTCGCCGGCACCATTTCGTTGGCAGCTGTATCGCTTGTCAACAGCATTTTTAGTGTGATGATGGTGATCGGAATCGGAATATCATCAGGCCTCACTCCTCTTATTGCTCAGGAGAATGGTAGGGAGAATCATCGCGAATGCGGAAAACTCTTATCAAATAGCTTATTCATTAACATCCTTAGCGGGATACTTTTGTTTATCATTATCTACTTTGGACTGTTATTAACAATAGATCATCTTGATCAAGTTCCGGAAGTTGTAGCACAAGCTAAGCCATATCTTGGTTTGTTAGGAATCTCAATTGTCCCTTTAATGGTATTTATGACTTTCAAGCAGTTTGCCGAAGGTTTGGGTTTTACTAAACAGGCCATGATTATATCTATTGCCGGCAATGTTCTCAATGTGGTTTTAGGGATCATCTTTGTAAAGGGATTGTTCGGAATTAAGCCGATGGGTGTTTCTGGTGTTGGATGGAGCACATTAATAGACCGTTGCCTTATGGCGATCACGATCTCATATTATGTTCTAAAGTCGCCTCACTTTAAATCCTATTTAAAAAACTTCGCTTTGAAGCGGATCAACTTAATTCGCTCCCTAAAGATCATGAAGATCGGCGGTCCGGTTGCAATGCAATATGCTTTTGAAGTTAGTGCATTTAGCGGTGCGGCAATCATTATCGGTACAATAGGTGCTGCTGAACAAGCCGCTCATCAGGTCGCTATTAATTTGGGTTCTATGACTTATATGATGGCGAGTGGAATTTCGGCGGCAGCTACAATCAAAACAGGTAATAGCTTTGGCAGAAATGATTTTAACGAACTGCGTTTGTCGGCCGCTTCTAACTATCACATTGTAATTGTGTTTATGATCTTCACAGCAACGGTTTTTATCGGATTAAATCAATTGTTGCCAATGATGTATACCAAAGACGTTTCAGTAATTGTTATTGCATCTCAGCTTTTGATCATTGCCGGAATCTTTCAATTATTTGATGGCGCACAAGTGGTTGGGCTTGGAATCTTACGTGGGATGGGCGACGTTAATATTCCAACCTTGATAACGTTCGTCGCTTATTGGATCATCGGTCTACCAGTTGCTTATTTCTTGGGAATTAACCTGTCTATGGGTGCGGAAGGTGTTTGGTACGGATTAACTCTGGGCTTATTTGTATCGGCCGGTTTACTTTTCATGAGATACTGGCGTACTGTGAAAAAATTACAGCCCGCTCTTTAAGGAATCGATTATTAAATTACTTTTGTCGCAAATCAAAGAAAATGATAAACGTAAACGAATATTTTAACGGAACTGTAAAATCTCTGGGATATACTTCTACCGAAGGGAAATCTACTGTTGGTGTGATTGAACCAGGGGAATACGAATTCGGCACATCAAGCCACGAAACGATGATCGTTATTCAAGGGGAACTTGTGGCTTTATTGCCCGGTCAAACTGAATGGAAGAGCTTTAAGAATTTTGAGTCTTTTGAGGTTGAGTCTGGTTCCAGTTTTAAAGTTCGTGCTACAAGTCAAACGGCTTATTTGTGTAAGTATAAATAGTTTGAGGCCACAAAGGCGTTAAGTCAGAAAGCAAGTTGAAACTTACCTTTCTTAATCTTCGAGCCTTTGTGTCTTTGTGGCCCTTCTATTAAAAAAACAACTCCCTCGCTACCCGGTATGTATTACAGTGTGCTTCCACAATGTCAATAATGTCGTCTGAATAGCCACCACCCATACTAACCTGAACGGGAACGTCTCTTTTTTTGCACTCTTGAAAAACAATTCTATCCCTTTCTTTACAACCATTCCGAGTTAGTGCCAAATAGCCCAATTTATCAGTAGCCAGAACATCAACTCCCGAAAGATAAAAAACGAAATCGGGATTGGTCTTCTCGAAAAGAGTTGGGAGACTCTCTTTTAGTAAGTCAAGATATTCAGCATCTTCAACACCATTTTTTAAACCAATATCCAGATCAGATTTCTCTTTACGGAACGGGAAATTCTTCTCGCCATGCATAGAAAATGTAAAAACCGCTGGCTCATTTTCAAAAATCTGAGCGGTGCCGTTCCCCTGATGAACGTCCAGATCAATAATTAGAATTGAAGTTGCCCGGCCTTCTCTTAATAAATAATTTGCGGCTATCGCCTGATCATTTAATAAACAAAAACCTTCCCCCCAATTTGTACCGGCATGATGGGTTCCCCCGGCAACATTGAAAGCGACACCATTTGCCATTGCATAATGGCAACCGTCAATTGTTCCTTGTACAATTCGCATTTCACGTCCAATAAGTTGAGCGTTTACAGGGAAGCCGGTGCGTCGCTCTTCTTGCGGACTTAGTTTCAAATCGCGCAAGCGATGCCAGTAAGATTCTTCATGTGTTAAGAGAATAAATTCTTCATCTACCTTCTCAGGCGAAAACAGATTTTCAGTAATGATTAAACCTTCATATAATAATTGCTCGGGAATAAGTTCATACTTGAGCATCGGAAATCGGTGTCCTTCGGGCAAGGGATGCGCATATATTTTATCAAAGGCGATTTTCATCACTGTGCAAAGATAATATGGCTTATAAGTTTAAAGAGCTTTGCAACCCCGTAGAATCTTTGTAGGGCCATCTACCCAGATTGGCATTAAAAAAGTAGTTCTCAGAAACAAGCCAGGGTTTACGATAAGGCGCAATTACCTACTTAGGCCCTTTATTTATACTTACTTTTCCGGCGGGCCTCACATTCTTTCCGGTTTTGTTTTGAAGATCGTCGCCTAGATCTTCCCTAGCCTCCTCAGCAATTTTCTGTAATGTTTCGATGATTTGGGGAAATTGTGTACTCACGTCATATCTTTCTCCCGGATCGTGCTCTAAATTGTATAAAGCAAAAGGAAACTTTCTGTTTTCAGTTGATATGCCCGGCACTCCTCCTAACCCCGCTACATTCAATTCATACGAACGAGACGGATGAGCAAAAACAAGTTTCCAGTTTCCTTTTCGTACAGCTTCCAAGCTATTCTTTTGATAGTAGTAGAGAAAAGTTTCTCTAGGGGTGACGTTGTCGCCTTTTAACAATGCAGTCCAATCAACACCGTCAATCTGCTTTCTTGGTAGTTGGGCACCACACAATTTTGCAACCGTGGGTAATATATCGATTGCAGAAAGTAATTTTCCCGAAACTCTTCCTGGCGGAACTACTCCTGGCCACCTTGCAATTAAGGGTACTCTATGTCCGCCTTCAAATGTAGTTCCCTTCCCTTCCCTAAAGCCTCCGCTTGAACCTGCATGATCGCCGTAATTAAGCCATGGACCATTATCGCTGGTAAATAGGACAAGTGTATTTTTATCTATCCCTTGTTTTTTAAGCTCTGCTAAAATCTCTCCAACCGACCAATCGATTTCCATCATAACATCTCCAAAAATTCCTCCTGAACTTTTCCCTTTAAATTTGGATGATACCGCTAAAGGGACATGAGGGAGCGGATGAGGAACATACATAAAGAAAGGCTCGTTTTTATGCTTACGAATAAACCTCACCGCTCTTTCAGTTAAAGAAGTTGTGATGGTTGATGCGTCTTCAAGGTTCTTTACTTCTTTAACAGCTTTATTTCCATCGTATATCAAGAGTGAGGGATAGTTGGCTTTTGATTGGTTAGGATGAAGAGGCCACATGTCATGAGAATAAGGAACGCCAAAATACTCATCAAACCCGTGCTGAAGGGGAAGATAAGGCTGACTACTTCCCAGATGCCATTTTCCGAAGATTCCCGTCGCATAACCTTTTGCTTTTAAAAGTTCAGCAATAGTTTCTTCATCATTATTTAGAGCGATAGGCGAATCTGGACCCAGTGCTCCGAAGATGCCTATTCTATTAGGATAGCAACCTGTTATTATTGCTGCGCGTGAGGCACTGCACACGGCTTGAGTCGCTAAATAATTGGTAAAGCGAGTTCCTTCTATAGCCATACGATCGATGTTGGGGGTACTATACCCCAGCGCTCCGGTACATGACAGATCTCCATAACCCATATCGTCCAGGAAAATAATGATTATGTTAGGCGTTTGGCGGTTTTTCCTGGCAGGATTTGTTGCCGAAATAGATATTGCTGCAAGAAATGGGAGGACAAATCTCAAATGCCTCATCAATTGAAGTTTTGACATAAATTGGTGATTATGATTTCTAATACAATCAACGGGATTACTTGCTATTATCTTTAGGTATAAGTATTAATAGCAATTTTTTTGGACTTGTGTATTCCTTAATGACAACCGAACTGATTCTTTATTCACATGCCCTAATTTACAAAAATCCTTCAAAATAAAAAAGCTGCCTATTGAGACAGCTTCTATACTTTCGAGAACAGTTTAATTATGTTGGGTCGGACTAAAGTCGAACCAAAACGATAATATTATTTATTGAAAAATTCAATAATCAAATTAGCAAGTTCAACGCCAATGCGTTCCTGAGCTTCGTTTGTAGCTGCACCAATATGTGGTGTTAATGATATTTTTGGATGAGACAGAATCTTCTGACGCGGAGTAGGTTCGTTATCAAAAACATCTAATCCGGCGAAAGCCACTTTACCCGAATTTAAAGCTTCAACTAAAGCTAACTCATCTATTGCACCGCCACGAGCACAGTTTACAACTCCAACACCTTTTTTTACCTTATCAAACTCTTCTTTTCCAAGAACTGCTTTATCAACAAAAGGAATGTGTAAGCTTATAAAATCAGATTCAGCTAAAAGCTCATCTAATGTTACCTTCTTAACAGGAAGTTTAACATTCACTCCACCAGCAAGGTTTAATTCTACTTGAGTATCAAAATCATAAACATCATAACCTAAAACTTCCATCCCCAAGCCAAGAGCCATTTTTGCGGTCTCTTTTCCAATACGTCCTAGGCCTATTATTCCGATTTTTTTACCTTTTAATTCAATCCCTTTTCCATAAGCCTTTTTCAGATCATTGAATTTGGTGCCACCATCGACCGGCATTTTACGATTCGAGTCTTGTAAAAAACGAACTCCGGTAAAAAGGTGAGCAAACACTAATTCGGCAACAGATGGCGATGAAGCGGCAGGTGTATTAACAACCGCACGACCTGCAGATCTTGCATAGTCAACGTCAATATTATCCATTCCCACACCACCGCGGCCAATAAGGCGCAGGTTTGGGCAGGCATCAATTAGATCTTTCCGAACCTTAGTTGCACTTCTAACAGTTATGGCATCATAATTCTTTAAAGCTTCGGGCAATTGATCTTGAGGGATGTTTTCTGTTTCAACAAAAAAACCAGCTGCTTCGAGCATGCTTTTTCCTGTCGGATCTATACCATCGTTGGCAAGAATTTTAATCATCTTTCTAAATTTAGATTTATTGAATGTGTAAAATGTCGTTAATTATCTGGCAGTTTCAGCAAATTCCTGCATTACATCTATCAAGCGGTGTATGGCTGTGATTGGTAAAGCATTATAAATAGATGCTCTGAAACCTCCCACACTACGGTGACCCTTTATTCCAACCATACCGCGCTCTTCCGCAAGCTTCAAAAAGGGTTTTTCCAATTCAGGGTTCTCCATTACGAAGCAAACGTTCATGCGAGAACGATCTTCAACTTTACATGGACCTTTGAACAATGGATTACGATCAATCTCTTCATACAAGGCATTGGCCTTTGCGATATTTTCCTTCTCAATCACAGCAACACCACCCTTTGATTTTAACCATTGCAGGTTAAGCATTGAAACGTAAATTGAGAATACCGGTGGCGTATTATATAAAGACTTATTTTCTGCGTGGACCTTATAATCAAGCATTGAAGGTAGCTTACGACCAGATTTGCCTAACAGCTCATCTTTTATGATTACAAGCGTCACTCCTGCCGGACCCATGTTTTTCTGAGCACCTGCGTAAATGATTCCGTAATCAGCTACGTTAATTTGACGACTAAAGATATCTGATGACATATCGCAAGCGATAGGCACTGATGTTTTGGGAACCTCAAAAAGTTCAGTTCCAAAAATGGTGTTGTTTGATGTGTAATGGAAATATGCTGCATCGGCAGGAATTTCGTATCCTTTAGGGATAAACGTGTAATTAGAATCCTTAGAAGAAGCAACAACTTTTACTTCACCAAATAATTTGGCTTCTTTCAGCGCTTTACTAGCCCAGGCACCTGAATCTAAGTAGGCAGCCGATTGACCTTCAGCCATTAAATTCATTGGCACCATAGAGAACTGACTACTTGCCCCGCCTTGTAAAAAAAGTATCGAATACCCATCAGGAACATTCAATAGTTCTTTAACCAGTTTGATGGTTTCATCTACAACAGCCTCAAATTCAGGAGCTCTGTGAGATATCTCCAAAATAGATAAACCTGTGTCGTTAAAATTCAATACAGCCTGAGAAGCTTGCTTAAATACTTCCTGTGGCAAAATACAAGGGCCCGCGCCGAAGTTACATATCATTTGGTTCAGTGTTTTATGGGTCAAATTTAGAATATTAATATCTTTTAACTAACTAATTTTTGATTTTTGCAATGATTTTTATATTTAACTGACGGGATGTTAAATAATTGGGGACAGCATATTGGTTATTGTTCACGTCTCTTACCCATAAATAGGAAACCGTATTATTTATATTAAGGAGGTTAAACACCTCAGCATATGCTATGAAAGAATCAAAATATCTGTTCAAAAGTTTTAGACGTGCTTTTGTTTTACCCTCTAAAAAATCTTTCGAAAAAGCTATATCAACCCTTTTGTAAGCAGGAATTTTAAACACGTCTTGCGCCCGTTGAGTTCGTGGCGGTCCAACGCTTAATGCCGATCCATATAGTGCTGTCAAGTGTACTTTATAACTCGGACTATTAAAGAGCCGATCTTGAAAGAAAGTAGAAAAATTGATTCGTTGATCGGTTGGCCGCTTTAGATAACCAGGATAAATTGTCGAACTGCTACCATCCTCGTTTTTCATCTGATAAGAGTCACCTTCAATATCCTCCGCAGTTTTCATAAAAGATAATCTGAAGGATGATTCTAATCCCGAAACAAATTCCTTACTGATAGCGAAGTCTGCACCCATTGCATAACCTTTAGATTGCTGATCTGCAAAATAGCGGATTCTTAAGTTTTCAATTTTGTATGGGGTTATGTTAGTTAATGCCTTGTAATAAAATTCAGACGTAAATTTCGCCCCTGAGCCTTTGAAAGAATGATTTGTCGCCGCGAGTAAATGAAGAGAGCGTTGGGCCTGTGCCTTACTGTTAAGGCTGCCATTAAAAGTTCTCAACTCACGATAAAATGGTGGTTGATTATATGAGCCTGCAGAGAACCGGTAACTTGTTGGGTTGTCACCTTTCCTGTAAACCATAGATAGTCGCGGACTTAATAATAGTTCTTTGGTGAAAGAATTATAATTACTTCGCATTCCTGCGGATAAAGTCAAGGCCTCATTTAGCGAAAAAGTATTTTGAATAAACGTGGTAAATCTGTTCGTGTAGACTGTATTCGAAGCATTTGAAACATCGGTTAGTATAAAACTTCCGGTTGAAACAGGTAATGTATATCCTGCAGAGTCTATCACCTGGTATTCGTTTAACCGATCATCAAATTTATCGTTCTGATATCTGAATCCCGCTTCCCAGGCGGAACGGGATTGTTGTAAATTAACTCTCAATTCTGAGCTGTAAACAGAAGCTTTTAAGAAGTTTCTAGCATATTCATAATTTACACCTATGCCCCGGTTTATTTTAACATTGCCTCCATCCCCCAGTTCGTTTGAAGATGATTCTTCAAAAATATAGCTCCCCTCAATGTCGAAGGTTTCTTGTTCAAGATTTTTAAAGACAGAATTGATCCATTTAAAACTCAGGTTTTGATTCGGTTTCAGCGTTAGTGTAAAAGCTCCCGCGAGAGATTCATACAAGTCCTTTTCCTGACCTTCGTAATTAATGTTAAGTCTGTATTGCTCACTGAGCGTTCCAAAAATTGTTTCCCTGCTCTCCGGTATTAAAGAAAAACGACTAAGGTTATAATCCGCGAAAGCGCTTAAACTTAATTTCTTACTAAAATTTAAATTATAAAGTGCCTGAACGTCGTAAAATTGAGGTTGAAAAGTGCCTTTAATCTGCTGAGTTTTAAGGATACTTTGATTAGTTTTCTTTCTTGCACCAATAAGCAGGTAAGATTTTTTAAAAAGCAATTTAGCAGTCGCCGAAAGGCCGAGTAAACCTAATGATGTAGTTATTTGATTGCTATCCGGTCTGCCGTACTTAATATCTAAAACAGAAGATAATTTATCACCATACCTTGCTTCAAATCCGCCTGCCGAGAAACTGGCTTTGGAAACTAACTCCGGATTTATAAAACTCAATCCCTCCTGTTGACCGTTACGTACCAATAACGGTCGAAATATCTCAACATCATTTACATAAATGAGATTTTCGTCAAAATTGCCTCCCCTTACTGAATATTGCGAACTCAACTCGTTGTTAGTTGATACGCCAGGCAAGGTTTTTAACAATGATTCAAAGTTCCCTGATACTGAAGGATTATTTTGGATTAGGCCAAGATCAATATTATTCATATTGCCTACAGTTTTTTCCTTCCCTTTAATCACTACGGTATCTAGCTGATTCCGATTGGCAATTAAAGTTATATTCTGAGTGATTTTTGAGTTGCTTAGTCTTTTAATTTCCAGGGTTTGAGTTTGATAACCTAGAAAATTAAATGTTATTGCCAGGTTATTACTAGAGCCGGAAAGCTTCAATTCGTAATGCCCTCCCTTATCGCTTTTTGTACTTACGTCCGTGTTTAATACTTTGATGTTAACTCCCTCTATACCTTCATTTTGTTCATTTGTAATCTTACCGCTTATAACCGCATTTTGAGCAAAAGCAATTTGTGAACAAAAAAGAAAGATCAGCAGTAAACTCCTCATTAAGCTCAGGCTTGCAGTATTTTGCCTTGTGATTGTTTTAACTGAGATATTACTTCGCCCGGACTGCTTGCCGTAAAAACAAAATTGCCTGCCACCAGAACATTAGCACCAGCGTTAAGCAAAGCAGAAGTATTGTCTTTATTTACTCCTCCATCTATTTCAACCAATAGATTTTCGTTTCTACCTGCAGCCATCAGCTTCAGGGCACGAATTTTACGATAGGTATTGGGAATAAATTTTTGTGCACCAAAACCAGGATTTACAGACATTAACAGTACGAGATCTATATCCTCAATCATATCTTCAAGAACGTTTACAGGAGTATGAGGATTTAATGCAACACCCGCTATACAGCCAAGTGCTTTTATCGCCTGAACCGTTCGGTGTAAATGCGTGCAAGCTTCATAATGAACTGTAATTGTTGCCGCTCCTGCGGCTTTGAATTGCTCCAGGTACCTATCGGGATCAACAATCATTAAATGAACATCTAAGGGTTTTTTAGCATGCTTTGCTATGGCTTCCAAAACCGGAAATCCAAAAGAAATATTAGGCACAAAAACGCCATCCATGATATCTATGTGAAACCAATCCGCCTCACTATTATTTACCATTTCGATATCTCTTCGGAGATTGGCAAAATCTGCGGCCAATAAAGAAGGAGCAATAAGATGATTCATAATTCAAATATACTTGATTTCAAGTTTAATTGTGCTCTTGTATCATTGACAACGTTGAAATCAGGAAAGTGCTTTTTTGATTAGTTCTTCAGCCTTAGGAGAAAAGCTTAAGGTTAAGGCTGCTTCTCTCCCAGCATCAGACATTTTAGTCCAGGTTTTTTGAAGAATGCGTATAATCTTAACTTCGTCGTGCTTATGCAAAAAATCTTCAAATTCAAACTCAAGGAACACTAAACAAAGCGCATTTTCCATCGTTTGAACTTCCGGATCTGTTTTTAATTGCTGCTTCAGATTTATCCGCTTTACGTTATTTATTGTTTCTCCATCATAGCCAGCCTCAAAAAGAAGCTTTTCGGCTTTTTGGGCATGATATTTTGCAAGATCACTCCTCCAGTTTAAATAGCCTGCTTTACCATCGGGATAAGTCTCTCTTGGAACTTCCCATCTCCCGATATGCTGACACCGTGATGCCAGCAATAAAGCTTCAGCAGCAGCTGGTTTTAATTTAAGTACCCATTGGTGAAGTTGCTGCGCCAGAAGTAACTCTTGCGGATATACCTTGTCATTCCAGGAATACTGTTTAGGGTCTTTACTATTATAAGCATCAAACAGCTCAAATGCTTTTTTAATTTTCTGATTATCCATTCAGGTATAAAACTATAATTAAATACGATAGTGATATAAAAGAAAAAGCACGTCTGAGTAGACATGCTTCAATTAATATATATTATGATATGGTTGTATTATAAAACTAATACGCTGTTAGTTCCACCCAATCCGTTAGGCGTCTCAGCATCTGCATCTTCTTCAATAAGCCATTCTGTTTCATTCACGCGATATTTAAACTCATGTTTAGTATCTTTTGGCAATGCTAATTCAATTGAAAATGAACCGTCCTTTTTTTTAATTAAGGGAACAGATGTTGACCAATCGTTATTTAAACCTAAAAGCTCAACTGTTTTTGCATTTTCAGGCTTCAAAGTAAATTTTACCTTATAAGCACCTTTAGACTTTATGAATGTTTTTTGTAGCATTTTTCTAGGACTTTAATGATTTTCTACAAATCACGAAAAAAATATAAACATATCATAATATTTAAAATAATTTATTGCGAGTTCGGTAAGCAATAAGACTGCTTTAATGCAATTCTGAATATTAAGATCATAAAAAAAGTCCCTTTCGGGACTTTATGATTTTTCTAGTTATTTACACCGTTGGCGCAGAACCTTCAGTTTGTTTTTCTTCTCTCGGTGGACGAGGAATCAATGCCTTTCTTGATAACTTCAGTTTACCTTGTTTATCAACTTCGAGTAGTTTAACTCTCACCTCATCACCAACATTGAATATTCCGTCCATAGATTCATAACGTTTCCAGTCAATTTCTGAAATATGAAGTAGGCCATCTTTGCCCGGCATAATCTCAACAAATGCTCCGAAAGGCATAATCGATTTTACTTTACCTTCGTAGATCTCGCCTGGTTCTGGTTTAGCAACAATGTTTTTGATCCGCTTAACCGCAGCATCAATTGCATCTTTGCTTGGTGCAAAAATACTGATCACACCCTGATTATCTTTTTCTTCAATGGTAATGGTAGCACCCGTTTCACGTTGCATTTCCTGGATAACCTTTCCACCCGGCCCGATAACCGCACCAATGAATTCTTTATCAATTCTAAGCATTTCTAAACGAGGAGCATGAGGTTTCAATTCAGCGCGAGGCTCGGCAATCGTTTTCTTCATTTCATTTAAAATATGAAGACGACCGTCTTTAGCCTGACTTAAAGCATCTCTCAATACTTCCCAACGTAAACCATTTATTTTCAAGTCCATCTGGCAAGCCACGATGCCTGCTTCGGTGCCTGTAACTTTAAAATCCATATCTCCTAAATGATCTTCATCACCTAAGATATCAGATAATACGGCGTATTTACCAGTCTTCTCATCTGTAATTAAACCCATTGCAATACCAGAAACCGGAGCTTTTAATTTCACGCCAGCATCCATTAATGCTAAGGTACCCGCACAAACCGTAGCCATTGATGAAGAACCGTTAGATTCCAAAATATCAGAAACGATACGCACGGTGTAAGGATTTTCTTCAACGCTTGGCATAACTTTTTTCAAAGAACGCTGAGCTAAGTTACCATGACCAATTTCACGACGGCCAGCTCCCCTGTTTGGACGAACCTCGCCGGTTGAGAAACCCGGGAAATTGTAATGCAAAATAAATTTCTGGTATCCGTTATAGAATGCCCCATCAATCATTTGCTCATCAAGCTTAGTACCCAAAGTTACCGTAGTTAAAGCCTGAGTTTCGCCACGTGTAAATACTGCAGAACCGTGAGCAGCAGGTAAATAACCAATTTCGCTCCAGATTGGACGAACTGTACGTACATCACGACCGTCTAAACGAATTCCTTCGTCTAAAACAAGGTTACGGATAGCATCATACTGCACATCGTGGAAATATTTTTTCGCTAAGCCTTTAGTAATATCATCAATATCTTCACCTAAAGAAGCGATGAAGTTATTCTGAATCTCTTTGAAACTATCAGAACGATCGTGCTTAGAAGACCCAGACTTAGCTATTGCATAAACCTGATCGTAAGTAGCAGCAAAAACCTGCTCTCTTAATTCTAAGTTTTTATGTTCGTGAGAATAGGTGCGTTTTTCTGTTTTACCAGTCTCAGCCATCAATTCTTTTTGAACAAGAACTTGTATTTTAATGGCTTTATGAGCGAACTCAATCGCTTCAATCATTTCTTCTTCCTGAATTTCAGAACATTCACCTTCTACCATGGTGATATCATGCTCAGAACCAGCAACTATAAACTCTAAACTTGCACGTTCAAGGTCACTCAAATATGGATTGATTACCAGTTTGCCATCAATTTTAGCAACACGAACTTCAGAAATAGGTCCGTTAAACGGAATGTCTGAAACAGCTAAAGCCGCAGAAGCAGCTAAACCGGCTAATGAATCTGGTAAGATGTTTAAATCAGCAGATATAAGTGAAATCATCACTTGGGTATCAGAGTGATAATCCTCAGGGAACATCGGGCGCAATGCTCTGTCTACTAAGCGGGATATTAATACTTCGTAATCAGATAAACGTGCCTCACGACGAAGGAATCCACCTGGAATCCGCCCAGCCGCAGCATATTTTTCCTGATAATCAACAGATAAAGGCAGGAAGTCAATTCCTTCTTTTGCCTCTTTTGATGACACAACGGTTGCTAACAGCATAGTATCACCCATTTTCACCACTACCGAACCGTCTGCCTGTTTTGCAAGTTTTCCGGTTTCAATTTCGATTATGCGACCATCGCCTAAATCGAAAGATTTTTTGATTAAGTTATAACTCATTTGTTTTCATTAATGATGTGCTTTTCCTCTTTATTGACACATCGATATTTATATTAAAATATTTAAGCGAAGGTAAAAAAAAAGCCACCCTTTAAGGATGGCTTTTAAACTTTTTGAAAAGAATTATTTTATAATATCTCTTAATTCTAAAGCCTTGATAATAGCACGATACCTGTTGATATCTTTCTTGTACAAATAGGCAAGTAAACCACGACGTTTACCTACTAACTTTTGAAGAGCTAATTGAGTAGAAAAATCTTTTTTGTTTTTCTTTAAATGCCCGGTTAAATGAGCAATACGAGAAGTAAATAAAGCTACCTGACCTTCAGTAGAACCGGTATCAGTTGCTGATTTACCGTGCTTGGCAAATATATCTGCCTTGTACTCTGTACTTAAATACATTACGTGAATAATATTAAAGCGATTAAATATTTTTGTTAATTGGCAGCAAAGGTAATAAACGTATTGGATTTTACAAGGTAAAGATTCAGTATCAACCCCATTAATGCTTCAATGTTCGCATTTGCTAGTCTTAAATAGATAAAACAAATTACCCCATAGCGTATTATTATAGTAAACCTATAAACTAACAAACAAGGGAGGCATTATGTTACAAAGCATTCATAAACTAATCGGTTATACTCTTGGCGCCAGTGATGGAGAAATTGGGAAAATAAGAGATTTTTATTTTGACGATGAATCATGGAAAGTACGTTATCTGGTTGTTGAAACGGGTGGCTGGCTTTCGAATAGAAAAGTACTTCTGTCACCGGCAGCTTTAGAAATGCCACATCGAGATGCAGAAGCTTTTCCGGTTAATCTTTCAAAAGATCAAATAAAAAACAGTCCGGATATTGACACAGACAAACCCGTTTCCAAACAACAAGAAGAGGAACTGCACAGGCACTATTCGTGGCCCGATAATGATCGCGCTGGTGTTGGATTTATGACTACCGGTATGGTTGGAGGGGTAATTGCACCTGGGGTGCCATTCGAAGAACGCATAGCAATAGAAGTTGCAAAGGAAGGGAAAGATTCTGAAGACTTATTTGACCAGAACAATTCTCAAAATAGTACAGAAAACTTATCTGGTGATAAACATTTAAGAAGCTACAAGGCCACTATTGGGCATGCTGTAAAAGGCACAAATGAAGAATTAGGAGAAGTTGAGGATTTTTTAATTGATGATTCCTGGAGTATTCCATATATGGTAATGGAAACAGGGAGCTGGTATGTGGGCGATAAAACCATTACTTCCACAAAAAATATTCAAAAAATAGAATGGCAAAACTCCACAGTATTAATAAATCAGTCTATTGAATCGTTAAAGAAAAACTTTGAATTCGATTCATCCCAACTAAATGCTGCTGATTTTGAACAGAACTTGCAGAACTTAAATTCTAACCATTAATTTATGCAGATCTCGTATTTAAAAGTTTAAATTTTCTTAAATACGAGATTTGCTTATTCTCTTAGTTGTCGATAGTTCCTTGCCGGGACCTTCTCCCTTAAACCGATAGTGTTTTTAACCTGTAATCTCATTTTAATTTATAGAGTCTCTAAAAATTTCCATGGGAAGACTTAGTTATATATCAAGATAACTTTCCTCATAATAAAGATTGCATCGAAAAAGTATCACTAATTTAGCGTGCCATTATTGAAGCACATTAATTTAAGAGCCATTTTAATTCAATGAATCTCACTAAAGAGTACAGCAGGTTTACTTCCGAGCTTAAGGTGCGCCCGGATGATATCGACATGTTTAACCATGTGCATAGCAGCAAGTATCTAGATTACGTTTTGGCAGCCCGTTATGAGCAAATGGAAACCTGTTACGGAATGTCGATGGAGAAATTTATAGAAATGGGTTATGGCTGGGTTATAAAAATTGCCCACGTAGAGTTTAAGCGACCTTTAACTTTAGGAGAAACTTTTACAGTTACCACCGGGATAGTTTCTATGGAGGAAAAAAGCAGCAAAGTTCACTTCGAGATTGTTAGTGCTAAAACAGGGAAAATTTGTTCCGATGGTTGGTTTGAATACGTATTGATTGATATTAAAACCGGCAGAGGAATGAAGATTACCGAAGAAATGATTGAAAAGTACTCTATTTGATTTGGGCTAATTAGTTTATTAAGTCATGGTTAACTAGCTTTGAGATGTCGTTTTACTATTAACTAACCCCAACTAATGACTATTACGGCAACTAATGAACTAATGTCACTTCAATCAATTCTGTATAAAAATCTTCGATTGTTCTGCCAATTGCCCTAACTTGTTGGGGAATAATACTGTTCTCCGTTTGTCCGGGAACGGTGTTTACTTCTATGAAGAAGAATTTACCTGTATTCTCTTCTAATATATAATCAATGCGAACAACCCCACGACAATTCAATTTCAAATAAGCATCTTTAACAATTGCCTCCACCCTATTCCGTTCTTCGTCCGACATTCTTCCAGGTGTAATTTCTTCAGTAACCCCACTAGTGTATTTAGCTTCAAAATCAAAAAACTCTTTAGATGTAACAATTTCCGTAGCCGGAAGAACTTTCACACCCTCCTTGCCTCTATAAATTCCGATCGTAAATTCCCGGCCTTTAACAAATTCTTCAACCAAAACCTGGGTATCTTCTTTGAAAGCTTTTTTCAAGGCTTCCGGAAGTTCTTCAGCAGTTTTAACTTTACTCATTCCAATACTGCTTCCACCATTATTAGGTTTAATAAAAAGAGGAAGAGTGAGTTGTTCAAGTATTTTGTCGGTTGTTTCAGAGGTGTTTTCGAATAATTGCACAGAGCGGGCAATACTTAAATTAGCCACACCATCTACAATAGCTTTAGTATAACCCTTATTCATGGTAATGGCCGAAGTAGATGCATCACAGGTAGTATACGGAATGCCGATCATATCGAAATAACCCTGCAGTTTACCATCCTCGCCGGGCGAGCCATGTAATCCAATAAATACGCAATCAAATTTTATTTTTTTATCCGGCTGGGTAAGTGTAAAGTCGTTTTTATCAACCTCATATATAGTATCATTAATAGTGCAAGACCAGCTTTCCGGGCTAATAATAACTTTATAAACTTCGAATTTTTTTCGGTCAAGATTCCGATCAATAACCTCGGCACTTTTTAATGATATAACGGATTCTCCTGTAAAACCACCTGTAACTAAAGCAATTACTTTCTTCATAACCTTGTATTAAAATGACGAAACTAAAATAAATATTTAACCATTATAAGGTTATTTGAATAAAAAATTTACCTTAGATTTTTGAATTCTTAACCTTCAAAAGTACAATGAAAACCGTTCTAGTAATTGATGATATTGAGATATCGACTTTTATTGTAAGAAAATTAATTAATCAAATTTCCCCTGAAACCATTGTGCACGAATGCAATGACCCTATGAAAGGTTTGGAAATGATTGCTGAGCTTAATCCTGATTTTATATTTCTTGATTTGAATATGCCATTAATGGACGGTTGGCAATTTTTAAATCAAATGCAAAAGAAAGATCTTGATCATAAGGTTATTATTTTAACATCATCTACCAGTGCAGACGATCATGGCGATTCTTATAATTTCCCGAACGTTTATACCTTCCTTGTAAAGCCTTTAAAACCTACCGATATTACCGGCCTCCTTAATACAATATCTTCTTGAAATCATCAATTTATGTCTTAGGCATAGTTGAAACATTTAAATAAATCATGCTTAGGATAGAAAATATTGTTAAGCAATATGCTGATCACAGGGCTTTAGATAATGTAAGCCTGGAAGTTGAAAAGGGTTGCATATTCGGATTATTGGGCCCGAATGGTGCTGGTAAAACCTCTTTAATTAGAATCATAAATCAGATTACAGCTCCCGATGAAGGGTCGGTTTATATCAATAACGAACGATTAAACCCCTCTCACATTACTAAAATAGGTTATCTGCCCGAAGAACGTGGTCTTTATAAAAAGATGGAAATTGGCGAGCAAATGATTTACCTCGCTCAATTAAAAGGCTTAAATAAAAAATCAGCTTTGGAGCAATGTAATTACTGGTTTGAAAAAATGGAGATGCAGAGCTGGTGGAAAAAGAAGGTTGAAGATTTGAGTAAAGGGATGCAGCAAAAAGTGCAATTCGTTGCCACGGTTATTCATCAGCCGGAATTGATTATTCTCGACGAGCCATTTTCAGGTTTTGACCCAATCAATGCAGAGGTTATCAAAAATGAAATTCTTGAATTAAACAAAAAAGGTGCAACAATAATATTTTCTACACACAGAATGGAATCTGTAGAGCAGCTTTGCGACAGTATTGCTCTGATCAATAAATCAAAGAAGATTCTAGACGGTCGTTTGAAAGATATCAGAAATTCTTATCGTAGCAATACTTTCGCTATAGAATATAGCGGTGCCCGGCCTGATATTACTGAAAATTCACACTTTGATGTATTAAGCACTCGAAAATTAGAGGAAGCAGAAGAGGTAACGATAAAGCTTAAAGAAAATGTAAAAGTGAATGATGCGCTGCAGTATCTGATTCCATTGGTTCAGATTAATCAACTGACAGAAGTAGTTCCAACAATAAATGATATTTTCATTGAACAGGTTAAAGGAATGAATCATGCGTAAAACCTTACTCATTATAAAACGCGAATATTTCAGTCGCGTGAGGAAGAAAAGCTTTTTGATCATGACTTTTCTTGTACCCTTATTATTTATGGGGATGACAGCATTAGTCGCATACCTCACCCACACTGGCGGAGATGCCGTAACTGTGGTAAACGTAATTGATAAAAGCGGTGAGTTACTTCCTCAGTTAAAAAACTCTAAAGGTTTGATTTTTTTGCCTACTTCTGAAAATCTGGCCCAGGCCAAAATTACAGCCCGTAAAAAAGAATCCTTCGTTTTATATATTCCTGATAGTGTTTCGGCTAACCAAAAAATTCAATTAGTATCGGAGAAAAAAGCGCCGATGTATGTGCTTACCGATATTGAGAATCAGCTGAATAATGTTGTGAGATTTAAACTCCTGAAAGAAGCAGGTATTGATATCAACACGCTTGAAAGCATAAAGCCAAATATCAAAATTGAATATAAGGAACTTACAGACGAGGGCGAAAAGGCTACGAATACAACAGCCGCATATGCGATCAGCTTCTCGGCAGCAATACTGATTTATCTCTGCTTATTTATTTACGGTTCGCAAGTAATGCGGGGAATTATAGAAGAAAAAACAAGTCGAATAGTAGAGGTAGTTATTTCCTCTGTAAAGCCGTTCCAATTAATGCTTGGTAAGATTTTAGGCATCGGTTTAGTGGGACTAACTCAGTTTTTGCTTTGGATAATACTCTCAAGCCTGGCAACAAAAATTACAAGCAATAACATGTTGCCTTACAATGTACTCGGTGCTCTGCAAACCATACCCCTCGGATTTATATTAACAACATTTTTGATTTACTTTCTGGGCGGATATCTTTTATACAGCGCTCTATTCGCAGCTGTTGGCTCAGCGGTTGACAACGAAACCGAAACTCAACAATTCATGTTTCCTATCACATTGCCGCTATTGTTTACCTACATAATGGCTTTCAGCTTTATCGTAAATAATCCGAACAGCACTCTCTCATTTTGGTTAAGTATGATACCTTTTACTTCGCCAATAGCAATGATGGTGAGAATTCCCTTTGGTGTGCCAGATTGGCAATTATATTTATCTGTGAGTTTGTTGATTGCCGGATTTATTTTTACAACGTGGGTAGCAGCCCGAATTTACAGAGTAGGAATTTTAATGTATGGTAAAAAAACCAGTTATCGCGAGTTGGTAAAGTGGTTTATGTACAAAGAATAATTACTATGTCTAAACGTGTTGCTGCGCTGGATCTGGGAACAAATACATTTCATTTAATTATAGCCGATGTCTCTGAGGTTGAAATCCAAAACATCGTTTTTAAGGAGCAAAGGCATGTAAAATTAGGTGAGGGCGGCATTAACGAAGGCAAAATAACAGAAGCTGCTCTCCGGCGAGGTATGGATGCTTTATATGCTTTTCATCAATCAATTTCTCAGAACAAAGTAGATTCAATTCGTGCGGTTGGAACTGCGGCCTTAAGAACTGCAAAAAACGGCTTTGAGTTCACCCAGATAGTTAGACACCTAACAGGAATTAATATAGAAATTATAGACGGAGAACGTGAAGCTTCACTTATTTATCAGGGCGTAAATAAGGCTGTTAATTTGATAGATACTTCCCTGATTATGGATATTGGCGGCGGAAGTGTAGAATTTATTATTGCAGACCAATACTCTATTTTTTGGAAAAAAAGTTACCCAATTGGTGCAGCAAAGCTGATGGCATCGTTTCATCATTCAGACCCAATATCCGAAAGTGATATACATTCAATTGAGAACTATCTTGATACGGTTCTTGAAGATTTAAAATCTGCCTCAGCAGAGTTTAAGCCTGTTAAACTCGTTGGCTCGGCCGGTTCTTTTGAAACCTTTGCAGAGCTTTGCCAGCTACGATTACAAACCCACACACCCATAACGAAAAGTTTCATATTTGATGCGGATGAGCTTGAATCAGTGATCTCAGAGATAATTAGTTCAACGCACACAGAAAGGGAAAACAATACTTTGATACTTCCTGTGAGAACCGATATGATTGTGGTTTCATCAGTATTAACCAAATATGTTCTACGAACTTTAGGGATAAAAAATATTGAATTAAGCACTTTCGCGCTCAGGGAAGGGCTTTTGCTTGACTAATCTGAGTTTATTAGATAATTCCTCAACATCGCTACTGAAAACATTATGATTCCATAAAATCATTAGCAGAAAGCAAATACTAAAGAAAAATTCTCCTATCTCCTCTTCATGCCCGGTTTGAAAATCTAACATTAATACTGTGGCCATTAGAAAACCAGGAATCAAAAAGGTTGGTGGGATTATAAGTTTTTTGCTTTTTAACCAATAAAACAATTTATCCTTGTCCTGTCTCCAGGAAAAAATCACACCGTAGATAAACATCGCAATCAAAGCGATATGCTTGGTTTTTATCCCTACTGTTCCCTGAAAGGTATTATGCATATTTATTTCTTTCTGATCACTGTAAGTTTTGAAAAACTCAGTTGATTCCACCTGGAATACCCGCTGCCCCCAGCTTATTTCTTCAAAACCAGCTAAAACGCAAAAAGCTGAGAAACTAATAAAAAACCAATGATAATAATTGTATTTGATTTTTATTTTGTACGCAAGTGTGGCGGAATAAAATCCTGTTAGGAGGAGACAAGCAAAAGTTAACCACTCGACTAGGTGATCTTCTCTAATTAGTAATCGGTATAGGGGTTCATTTAAAAGGTAAAAGGCGGCAAATACTACTACCATTAAAGGGAATACGTATTTGCTTAACATCTGAAATTTTAACTTCACATAAACTTAACATCTTTTGTATGATTAAGTTTATGTTTACTTAACAAATTTTTTTAACTCCTGGTAGACCCTGTGCGTTGGCAGTCCTACCACATTTGTATAGGAACCATTGATTTTTTCTATAGCAATTAAACCCGCCCATTCCTGTATTCCGTATGAGCCGGCTTTATCAAATGGTTTGCAGGTTTGCACATAATTCCTGATTTGCTCAGAGGATATATCAGTAAAATACACTTCAGAAACTTCGGAAAATGAATGCAAACGTTCCTTTTGAAGAAAGGCTACCCCAGTGATTACTTCATGTTTTTTCCCTGATAAGGTCGCAAGCATTTCACAAGCATGCTCTTCATTTTCAGGTTTTCCTAATATCAAATCATCGATACAAACTATTGTGTCGGCAGTAAGAACAACTTCATTCTTGTCTAAAAACTCATCAAACGCTTTTGCCTTCTTTTCTGCAATATAAATGGCTATTTCAGCGGGACTTAATCCTTGGGGGTATGATTCATCAACATCTTTTAATACGACTTTGAAATCAACTCCCATGAGTTTAAGGAGTTCTTGTCGGCGAGGAGATTTAGATGCAAGTATAATTTGGGGGAATTCGTTATTCATATGTAATCAATATAGACGGTCCAATGAGTTTAGTTATCCTAATGCTTTTAAGCCGATGGAATACTATCATCTTGAGCATTTGAATCTTGATCATACCAATCATTCTGAACCTTCAATACTTTCTCTATGACATCGCGAACACAACCGTAACCGCCAGCTTTAGAAGATATGTAATCTGAAATCTCTTTCACTTCCTCAACCGCATCAGCGGGGCATGTCTTCAATCCTGCAACACTCATCACTGGAAGGTCAGGAATATCATCTCCCATATAAAGAACATTTTCAGGCCTCAGATCATTCTGATTAATGAAATTATTATAAACGTCTAGCTTTTGTGTAATTCCTAAATGAACATCGGTGATTCCAAGTCCTTGAAACCTGGACATAACACTCGCTGATTTGCCCCCGGATATAACACAGATTAAATATCCCTTTTTTACAGCTAGTTGCATGGCGTACCCATCACGAACGTTGAACCGACGTAACTGTTCGCCTGATTCTGTAACATGGATGGTTGCATCTGTAAGAACGCCATCAATGTCAAGTACGAAAGCTTTAATCTTATTGAGCTTACTTAGAAATAACATATGTGCAGGTTAATTAGAGCGCCTTTATAGAATTGCAAATTTACTCATCTGCACAACTCCTTTTATTGGTTATCACGCCACTCGTAAACCCAGGCAGACTGGATTTGCTCCAGATGTCCTTCAGTACATTCTTCTCTTTTACCGGCAAAATTTGGAATTGATAAAACCCACTCCATAAGATCAGTGAAACGGATGCGGTAAATTTTCGATTCATTGAAATCATCCCCAAACTTTTCATAGAGTCCCATTGCGATATCTTCATGATCATTCCAATGTATGGGTAATGCAAATTTATCCTGATTCATATTAATGTCCTAAGAACTGGTTTTGGTCTGGTAATGTTACTTCAATATCGCCGCTGATTATTATACATTGACAACCTAAGCGTGAATTAATATGTGGGCTAACCGCACGATCGATGAAATCCTCCTCCTTGTCCGATATTTCCTGAAGATTGTCCATTCCCTTGTTCACATAGATATGGCAAGTGCTGCATCCGCATACTCCACCGCAATTATGCTGAAGCTCAATCCCGTTGTCAAGGCAAACGTCAAGCACCGATTCACCCTCCGCAATGGGCAGTTCAACCGATTCGAGACCTCTTTCTTCAAAATTTATTTTGATTTTATAAAGATTCATTGCGGCAAAATTAACAAAAATGCGCTGGCGTTATGCTTTTTGATTGAAATTGATAATGCTTTGACTTAGCCTATCGTAAAGGTCCGCTAAGGTTGAATCGTCTGCCAGAAATTGAAGATGATTATCGAGTATTTTCTGGTCGTTACGAACTGCGGGGCCAGTTTGAACGGTAGCAGGAAGATGGCTTTGGATTTTGGAAGCCGTCTCGCTAATAAGTGGTCTGATGAGTTCGAAATTCAGATCGTTATTGTCCAGGATTTTATTTGCAATACTATATAAGTGATTGCTAAAATTACACGCGAACACGGCAGCAACATGCAATGCTTTACGTTGTTCGGAGTTTAGAACCAGCGGCTTTGAGCCGATGGACTCAGCGAGCTCGAACAAAAGAGTTTCAACTTCCTGATTAACTCCTTCTATTGCAATTGGAATCACAGAAAAATCAACAGATGAAGTTTTAGTAAAAGTCTGTAAAGGATAAAACACCCCACTCAAACCCGAAATATCCAGGCCGGTAGATCCCGAGGTATGAACCAGCAGTTTATCCGGAATAGCAAAAGCAGAAATAATATCCGCTATATAATCATCGCTGACAGATGCCATGTATATATCTGCATCGGGTGATACCTCAGACAGATTATCAGTAAATGTTGCTTCTAAGCTTTTGGCCAAAAGCCTGGCATTGTCTAAAGTGCGACTCCAAACCTGAATAACTTCATGGTTAGCCAATTTCAACGCTATGCCTAAATGAGTAGCAACATTTCCACTCCCAAGCAGAACTATCTTCATTTTAAAGATGGTCTTAATTCTTTCTGACGACGGAAGATCGAAAGTAAAAATCCGATAACCATAATAATGGTTCCACCCCAAAGCAGGTTTATATAAGGGAACTTAACCGCCTTAAGAACAATCCATTTTTTGGCAGCTAGTGGTTTTTGGTAAACCATCAACTCCAGTTTGTTCCTATCCGGATAAATATTTGAGAAACGGAATCGCAGTCCTGCTTCCTCAATCGTTTTGGCAAAATCAAATTTGCTACCGTTTCGGATAAGAAATAATGGTTCAACCGTATAAGTTTTCCCCTGAGAAAAGACTTTTAGATTCATCCCTACCGCAATATCGGTAGGTGCTAATGGGATCTTTTCGATGGTTGCATTTCTGTTAATCGATTGAACAACTATATAGCCACCCTTATAGTTTACCGTATCTCCTATTGTAACTTCTTTCGTAAGCGGAGTATCGTATTCTTCCTCTTCAGTATGTCCTTCGTGCGCTTCATGCTTATCAGCCTCTTTTGGAGGAGCTGCGGTTACATGGGTGTAGATATCATATGTTAGGTAATGATAAGTGTCAGGAGAAGCTATTAAGCCCATCTTTGGATTCTGCTGAGCGTTAGGAAATAAATTA
>DASWMZ010000186.1:0-1917 GCA_036399495.1 Pedobacter sp. | reverse complement strand
GAAGGTTGAAACCGCTTTATGGAAGCAGCAGATAAATCTGAAGCATTTTATCGGCCATACCCTTTACCACAAAGAAGATCTTCCTTTCCCGATAAAAGATATACCCGACGCGTTTATATCGTTTAAAAAGAAAATAGAACGTGATAGCGATGTAAGGCCTGGATTTGCAACTCCGGAAAACGTTGTAGTACCTGAAAGTATGGAAACAGGTGATTTGCCTTCGCTTGCTGATTTGGGTTTTGATATGCCGCAGTTTGATGAACGATCCCAATATCGTTTTGTTGGAGGCGAGCAGGAAGGCTTATCCCGCTTGACGGAGTTTTTAATAAACCAAACAAATATTCCCGGAAAGGCCATCAAAAATATATCTTCCGCTACATCTTTACTTTCACCATGGCTTTCAATCGGATGTTTATCTCCTAGAGAGGTTTATTGGCAGGTGAAAAATTACGATAGAGAACATCCGTCTACAGAAATTGCTGCAAGTATCATCCTAGAATTGCAGTGGCGAGACTATTTCAGGTTTATGTTAAAGAAGCATGGGAGCAAAATTACTTGGAGTAACGAGCAACTTTCTCCGGAAGAGGTAGAAACTTTTAATCGCTGGAAAGATTCAAAAACCGGCGTTGGAGTAGTTGATGCCTGTATTGCGGAGCTAAATTCTACCGGATACATTAATGTCAGATGCAGGCAATATATATCGTCATATCTGGTGAAAGAAATGCACGTTAGCTGGCGGGCTGGTGCGGCCTTTTTTGAGGAAAAACTAATTGATTATTCCTCTGCTAGCAATTGGGGAAACTGGACTTATATAGCCGGGGAAGGAATAATGAGCGCAAACCGACCAATTACCATTAAATCTGATCCTGCGTTGGAAGAACAGTATATCAGCAAGTGGCTGCCCAAGCTGAGTAAAGTTCATTAGGTTGGACAAATCCTTTAAAAAAAATTGATTATATAAGGAAATACTTAACATTTATAGCGTTAAACTCTTATTTTTGCGCTACTTTTTAGAAAATCAGAAATTTCCATGGATAATTTGTCCTATCTCAGTAATGCACATTCATCTTACATAGATTCACTTTATCAATCTTATAAAGAAAATCCCAATTCTGTAGAATTCGGCTGGCAAAAGTTTTTTGAAGGTTTTGACTTCGGTCAGCGCTCGGAAGGTAACGTAGCTGGCGGTGAAACTCCGGAACAGTTTCTTAAGGAAATTAATGTTTTGAACATGATTCATGGCTACCGCGATCGGGGCCATCTTTTTACCAAAACAAATCCGGTTCGCGAACGCCGTAAATATTATCCTGGTAAAGAACTTGAAACTTTTGGCTTAAGTGATGCTGATCTTGATACAGTGTTTAATGCCGGAGTAGAAGTTGGACTAGGCGCTGCCAAACTTCGTGATATACTAAAATTACTGGAGGATACTTACTGCCAGTCAATCGGTGCAGAATATACTTATATCCGGAACCCTAAAAAGGTTAAGTGGTTCCAGGATAGGATGGAACGCGAGCGTAACACTCCGAATTTTTCGGTTGAAACTAAGAAGCGTATTCTGAAAAAGCTTAACGAAGCGGTTGTATTCGAAAGCTTTTTAGGAACCAAATTTTTAGGACAAAAGCGTTTCTCGCTTGAAGGCGCAGAGACCGTTATTCCAGCACTTGATTCGGTAATCGAAAAAGGAGCGGCTCTTGGAATTGAAGAGTTTGTGATTGGAATGGCTCACCGTGGCAGGCTAAACGTGTTGGCAAACATTATGAATAAAACCTACCGGGATATTTTCTCTGAATTTGAAGGAAAAGGATATGATGAATCTAAGCCTTTCGGCGGAGATGTGAAATACCATTTGGGTTTTTCGACTGATGTTGAAACGGAGGCAGGTAAGAAAGTTCACTTGAGTCTTTGTCCAAACCC
>DASWMZ010000185.1:0-5264 GCA_036399495.1 Pedobacter sp. | reverse complement strand
ATAACATATGCACATTCTTTATTTTTATCTACACAGGGAGTGGTATAATCGCCTTCGAAATCTTTTACCCAGGTTCCGAACTCCTCAACAGCTTGAACACCCTTTTCGGTCATGTAAGGCTTAACGATAGGATATATTTCTTCAAGAATAGCTAATTCGTTTCTTGCAAGCGGAGCTCCTGCATCACCTTCTACACAACAAGCACCTTTGCACTTATCCAAATGACAAACAAAACTTTCTGTCAGAAGATCTTCATCTACCAGCGTATTTACAATTTGGATCATTTATTTCGTTTTGATGCATTAAGCGGGAACTTTAAACCTTTGGCATCAGTAAGTTCCATCGTAACCGTACCAACTAAAACTTCTACCTGGGCTTTAACAGGAATACGGTTACCATCGTTGGTAATCCATAAATACAATTTGCTGTCCTTCCGGAAAACACGGCCAGCTTGTATGGAGGGATTAAACTTCAAACATTCGAAGTATCCCATGTTCGTTTTGATACGCTCTTTACCTATATAAAAAATCTCAAGGCTCGCCAATCCATCATCCAGAAAATAAGTCATTTTAAATTTATCACCGGGTTTTACACCATTGAGATCAAGGCTTCGTGCAAAATAGTAGGCAGACACAATATCAAACGTTTGAGCTTCCCCCTTAAAAGTGCCTTTATTAGAAACAACTTTCCTCTGATCCTGATAAAAGCGAGCTTTATCATTTCGGCGATAGCTGCTCTCGCGGATATTTTCGGTGTATAAAAAAGGGGTTAATTCGGTTTGATGAACATAAGAATCATACCGGTTCCTCACTTTATGTAGAATGTCGAATGATCCGGAAGTTTTTCCCTGGGCAACAAAGTGATATACAGGCTTGTTATCAAACTTAGTGTCTGAAGCAATTACACTTAAGGTAGCTTCAGCAGCGGTGACAAATCCATAACGCAAACGATACTTTAGTTCCTCACCAACTTTAAAAACGGTTTCTTTCCGGTTTTCAAGAACTTGTGCACTGCCCAATTGAACAGTCAAAAGAAATATAATTAACAGATAGATAATTTTCATTGTTCTTAATCCTTCCGTTTAAAGATAGGAACTGTTGAACAAGGTTCACCATACATTATACTTTTGGCCACGCTCGTTAATTTTGCGGTAAGGTCAACGTAAGCCGAAACTGGTACAGGAATATCGCCACAACCCTTTATTACTACTCGCTGATCGCGATATTTTTCGAAATCAAATTTAGCCAAAGCCCTGTCGAATAATACTGTTTCCAATTGATCCAGGTTACCGAAAACAATTGTGACCGCGTATGGCGACATTTTATTACCCAAAAGCATATACGCCCATGTTGGAACAATAGCATCAGATGAACACGTGATAGCCACATGCTTGCCTTGGTATTGCGACCAATCATGCTCCTTAATAAATTCCCTAAAATCTTTCTCCTTAAGCATCAAACCATGAAACAGATTTTCTTTAATATCATAAATTACCCTATCCCCGGAAGGAAATAACTCTGCGGGATCTAAGCTTATTAGCCCGCTTTGCGCCACACGGTTTACAATATTTTCCTGAATATCCATTATGCTAAAAGCTTGACGTGAAGTTAAAAAGCTTTAGAAAAACCTTAATCATCTTACTGTTATATAACAAAAAAACCGGAGGATTATTTTCCCCCGGTTTTTAGATCGATAAATTCCTTAGAAGAATCGAAGCCGGTTATCTTTAATTTCTGCCTTTTCCTTTAAGATTTCAAAATATTGCCCTTGCGCTCTTTGCGCTAAAGATTGCATAATCTGTTCTTTTTGCTTAAAGGTATTAGTTAAAGGCGCAGGTGTTGTAAAATTGTTTACTGAAACTATAAATACTCCTGATGTGCCCTCAATCGGTTTTGACAATTTATTGGGTTGTAACCCGAATACGGTACCGATTAATGAATTTTCTTGAGTCCCGCCAGGTAAAACAGGATTAGCAAACACTATATTTTGTGCCGATTGAACCGGTTTTTTTACTTTCTGAGACACTTGAGCGAGCGATGATGCACCCTTTAGCACCTTGTCCAATTGCTCTTTTAGCATCCGAGCCTTCACACGATTACGAACCATTGGCTCCATCGACTTCTTTACCTGATCTAAAGTTAATACCCCTTTTTTACGTACTTCTGTCAGCTTGGCAATAACATATTGATTTCCCAACTCGTAAACTTTGTCGGTAACATCATCAGCCTCTGCGTCAAATGCCCAGCGAATTAGTTCCCGAGGATTCTCAAGTCCGGGAACATTGGGCTGAGATTGCGATACTTCCTGAGCGATAAGTTTTTTCAGTTTGGCACTTTGAACCCTGTTGTCGAATGATTTTGCATCATTACCGGCATTTAAAAACTCAGCAGCTTCTTTGTAAGCTTTTTGCTGAGTTTCGCTACTGCTTGCAACTGCTTTATCTACTATTGCAACTTTTGCAACCTTAGAAGAACCAATTTGATTATCGATACGAAGAATATGAACTCCAAACTGGCTGACAACAGTTCTAATATCACCAGTTTTACCATTAAACGCAGCGTCTTCAAACGCTGGCACCATTGCACCACGAGCAAAAGTACCAAGACTTCCGCCTTGATCTTTAGAAGGATCAGCACTGTATTTGGAAGCCATTGCTGCAAAACTTGCACCTTTACGAATAAGTGCCAGAATAGAATCTGCCTTAATTTTTGCTTTGTCTAAACCACCTTCAGCAGCGGGAGTAAATAGGATATGACTGGCTTTAACTGAATCTGGACTAAGTCTTACATCAACAACTTTCGCAACTTTAAACGCACCATTAGAGAAAATAGGACCAATAACAGTTCCGGGCGCTGCTCTAAAAGCAATAGAATCTATAGCTGGTTCAAGCTGACCTTTTTTAATAAATCTGATCGGCGTTTTAGTTTCCGAATTAATAGCTACAAAAAGCGAATCGTTTGGAGTGGTTCTGAAGTCGGCGGTTATCTTATTTATAGAAGCTCTTACTGCAGCCGAATCTGCCTTTGATGGATTGGCATCGAAAACTACGTACTCAAATGACCTGGTTTCTTCGGGGTTTTTAAACCGATTTTTGTTTTCCTTATAATAGTCCTCATAATCGTTGTCTTTTAATTCGACTTTATTATCAGGAATAGAAGCATAATCTAAACTAACATAACTGAAATTAGCCAGTTTATTACGTTGCATATAATCTTCCCTCGCCTCGAGAGAAGTTACATATATGCTGTTTTTAACCAGATTATTGTATTTCTGGAATGCTCTTTCATTTTTTAAAGATTTAAGGAAATTCTCCCATTGCTGTCCCATCTGGCTTTTTGGGCCTTGCGCTTTCACATTGTCCATAAAAGTGCCTAGTTGGGTGTAATTGATTTTTCCTGTTTGAGGGTCACCGAATGCCTGGACAACTTGAGGATGAGGATTTTTACCTTTTATCATGTCGTTTAATTCAGCTTTGCTTACCTGTAAACCCAAACGCTCTACCTCTTTTTCCATCAATATCTCTGAAAGAGTTTGATTCCAGGTATTCTCAACTACGTAAGCACTCATTTGAGGATTTAAACTTCCTCCCATTTGCTGTTTAAAATTGGCTTCGTTTTGATCTACTTTAGCTTTGAATTCCCTATAATCAATTTCTTTACCGTTAACTACACCAACATAGTTTTGGTCACCACCAGATGGGCCGCCCAATTTAACGGCATCTCCTAACAAAAATGCAACAAGTGCAAAACCGATTGCCCCAATCAGGATCATTCCTGCACGGTTCCGCAAAAAACTCATTATTCCCATATATACTTCTTATTCTTTCGTTTTTTTAGAGGGCGCAAGATACAATTTTTAGAAAAAAAACAATTATAAAAACAGGCCCTTAATTGGTTACTAATAGGTCAATTTATTCCCGGTGGCAAGGCTTCCGGTAGCATTGCTAATAATCGGACGTTCGAATGTTTGATCACTTTTAAACTGCGTTCCTGTAATGGAAGTTCCGTCCGGCTTTGTTATGTTTACTGTTTGATTCGAATAGAATATTTTTTTTGTTTCATCCCAAAAAAGCTCCTCCGACTTGAATACATCCCCCTTTTGTGTAGTCACCACTACATTCTTTCTTAATTCGATTAATTTTTCGCTTTCGCGACGGATACCATTATCAGCTACAATCCGGTTGGTTTCTTTTTGATTTTCATCAAAAAAAATTACCAGGAGCCCGTTGGGCATTTCATCGTACGGTTTTGGAGTTTTATGATGAAGAAGCAAAGGCGTAACTAATTTACCTTTCACCGTTGCAGAATCACTAAAAATAACTTCCACAATTCTGGAAGTATCTACAGGTATATCAGTCGATTTTGAGGATATTTTTTCAATTTCTTTTAAATCATTTTCACACGAAACGATAAAAAAACTGATTAGTGTGCATAGAAAAAAGATGCCTAATTTTGAGGTATACACCTTTAATCGAACTTGTATTTCCGGAACCATTGATCGTTCATAGTAAAGCTTAAATAAAAGTTCACGAAACGCTCCCGTATCAAGTTATTAGTTAAAGTTCCCCTCTGACCAAGTTCTGTTCCTATATTGATCTTGTAGAACGTAGATTGGTTCGACTGCAAGGGTAAGCCTAAACCAAGAGTAAGCGCAAGCTGCTTTATATCCTGATTTTCTAAATTTAGGTAGGTTTTATCATACCTAAACCCAAATCGGTAGTCAACTAATTTTAAATAATTTCCTACTGAAGTAATATCCGGAGTGATCTGACTTCCAATAGCAATACCCGTGGAGTTTTGAAAGCCCGGGTTCCTGCCACCTTCGCGATATTTTTCCCACTGCCCCAGAGAAATATCTGCACCCACCATCCATTTATTAGTTTTTTGGATGGCAAAACCGAGAGTATGCAACATTGGCAATTTAATTCTGGTTACATCATTCTCATCAAAATCGGTAGTATCAATCGCCAGTCCTGCTAAACCTGTGCTCGGGTCTTGATAATACCGGGTGGCTAAAGCCTCACCGCTAGATCTTAAAGTTGAATTCGAACTACCGGAATAACCTAGTATAAGATTAACCTTACCGGATAGCGGTGTTTCATATTGGAGTCCATAATCGAAGGTTAAACCCGAGATGGAATTACTATTTTGTTTACGTGTGTTAACAAACGCGATATCGTTATACTCCGCAGCCTGACTTTTGGTAAGTTTTCCAAAGAGATACGAAGCGTTGGCACCAAGGCTTAGTTTTTTTCCCAATTTAAA
>DASWMZ010000184.1:0-18345 GCA_036399495.1 Pedobacter sp. | reverse complement strand
TACAAATGGTACTAAATTATACTCTGCTCGTGTAATTCCTTTTAAAGGTTCCTGGATTGAGTTTGCAACAGACGTTAACAACGTAATGTATGCTTACATCGATCGTAAGAAAAAATTCCCGGTTACCACGCTTCTTCGTGCAATTGGATACGATTCTGATAAAGACATTTTAGAGTTGTTCGAACTTGCTGATGAAGTAAAAGTTAGCAAATCTGGCTTGAAGAAATTCATTGGCCGTAAACTAGCTGCAAGGGTTCTTAAAACCTGGGTAGAAGATTTTGTGGATGAGGATACAGGTGAGGTAGTTTCTATCCCAAGAAATGAGATTGTACTTGAGCGTGAAACCATTCTAGAAGATGACCATATCGATATGATCATTGATGCTGGAGTGAAAAGTGTTATCCTTTCTAAGGATGATGCATCCAGCAACGCTGATTATTCTATTATATACAATACATTACAAAAGGATACTTCAAACTCTGAAAAAGAAGCGGTAGAGCATATCTATCGTCAATTACGTAACGCTGAACCACCTGATGAGGAAACTGCTCGTGGTATCATCGACCGTTTGTTTTTCTCAGATAAACGTTATGATCTTGGAGATGTAGGTCGTTACCGTATCAACCGCAAGTTGAAACTGGATACTCCTGATGCAACTAAGGTTTTAACCAAACAAGATATCATCGCGATAGTAAAATACCTGATCAAATTAATCAACTCAAAAGCTGAGGTAGATGATATTGATCACTTGTCAAATCGTCGTGTGCGTACAGTGGGCGAGCAGTTATATGCTCAGTTCGGGGTAGGTTTAGCACGTATGGCGCGTACTATCCGCGAGCGTATGAACATCCGTGACAACGAGGTGTTTACACCAACAGATTTAATTAATGCTCGCACGCTTTCATCTGTGATTAACTCGTTCTTCGGAACTAACCAGTTATCACAGTTCATGGATCAAACTAATCCTCTGGCAGAGATTACGCACAAGCGTCGTCTGTCAGCCTTAGGGCCCGGTGGTCTGTCAAGAGAGCGTGCAGGTTTCGAGGTTCGTGACGTTCACTATACCCACTACGGTAGGTTGTGTACCATCGAAACTCCGGAGGGACCAAACATTGGTTTGATTTCATCACTTTGTGTGCATGCTAAGATCAATAACCTTGGTTTCATTGAAACACCTTATCGTAAGGTTGACAATGGACGTGTTGTTGTTGAAGAGCCTGTTATTTACTTATCTGCTGAAGATGAGGATTCGAAAACAATTGCTCAGGCAAACGCACATTATAATGATAAGGGAGTATTTGATACCCCACGTGTAAAAGCACGTTTTGAGGGTGACTTCCCGATTATTGAGCCAGAAAGACTTGATTTGATTGACGTTGCGCCAAACCAAATTACTTCAATCGCTGCCTCGTTGATTCCGTTCTTAGAGCATGATGATGCTAACCGTGCCTTGATGGGTTCGAACATGCAACGCCAGGCTGTGCCATTATTGCGTCCGGAAGCTCCGGTAGTAGGTACAGGTTTGGAAGGTCGTGTTGCCCGCGATTCACGTACGCTGATTAACGCTGAAGGAAACGGTGTTGTTGAGTATGTGGATGCGAACGAAATTCGTATCACGTACGAAAGAAACGACGACGACAGATTAGTGTCTTTCGAAGGCGAAACGAAATCTTATCGTTTAACTAAGTTTAAGAAAACCAACCAAAGTACTTGTATCAACTTGAAGCCTATTGTTATCAAAGGGCAGAAGGTTACTAAAGGACAGGTTCTTTGCGAAGGATATGCAACTCAGGACGGTGAATTAGCACTGGGAAGAAACCTTAAGGTGGCATTCATGCCTTGGCAAGGTTTCAACTTTGAGGATGCGATTGTAATTTCTGAGCGTGTTGTATCTCAGGATATCTTTACTTCTCTTCACATCGAAGAGTTTGAATTAGAAGTTCGTGATACAAAACGTGGAGAAGAAGAATTGACACCTGATATTCCTAACGTTTCAGAAGAGGCTACTAAAGACCTTGACGAAAATGGTATCATCCGTGTTGGTGCTGAAGTTAAAGAAGGTGATATTTTAATTGGAAAGATTACTCCGAAAGGCGAATCTGACCCTTCACCGGAAGAGAAACTTCTCCGTGCAATATTTGGTGACAAAGCCGGTGATGTTAAAGATGCGTCTTTGAAAACGCCTCCATCTATTACAGGTGTCGTTATTGATACCAAGTTATTCTCACGTGCTAAGAAAACTACTAAGGCTGAAGAAAAATCCTTACTGGAAAAACTTGACAACGGTCACTTCAAAGCAGTTAAAACCTTACGGGATAGTTTAGTTGACAAGTTGTTTACCATTGTGAATGGTAAAACTTCTCAGGGCGTGTTCAATGTTTACAAAGAGCTTTTGGTGCCAAAAGGTGCTAAATTCACTCAAAAAATGTTGGCAGAACTTGAATTTGCAAACATCAATCCAACTAAGTGGACAACTGATGAAGACAAAAACGAGCTGATTAAGCAACTTCTTCACAACTATAACATTAAGCTCAACGAAGAACTTGGTGCTTACAAACGTGATAAATTCGCAATCAGTGTAGGAGATGAGCTTCCATCAGGAATAGTTCAGATGGCTAAGGTTTACATCGCTAAGAAGCGTAAGCTAAAAGTGGGTGATAAAATGGCCGGACGTCACGGTAACAAAGGTATTGTAGCCCGCATTGTTCGCGATGAGGATATGCCATTCCTTGAAGACGGAACTCCGGTAGATATCGTTCTTAACCCGCTGGGTGTACCTTCTCGTATGAACCTTGGACAGATTTACGAAACTGTTTTAGGTTGGGCAGGTAAAGAGCTTGGAATAAAATTCGCTACTCCAATTTTTGATGGGGCTACTCATGAGGAAGTGGAAGAGTGGGTTGCTAAGGCAGGCGTACCTGCATCAGGAAGAACCTATTTATACAATGGCTTAACAGGTGAGCGTTTTGATCAGCCAACTACAGTAGGTATTATTTATATGCTGAAACTAGGTCACATGGTTGATGATAAGATGCACGCACGTTCAATCGGACCATATTCATTAATTACACAACAACCTCTGGGTGGTAAAGCTCAGTTTGGTGGTCAGCGTTTTGGTGAGATGGAGGTTTGGGCACTGGAAGCATTTGGTGCAGCTAACATTCTTCAGGAAATCTTAACGGTTAAATCTGATGATGTTGTAGGCCGTGCGAAAACTTACGAAGCGATTGTTAAAGGTGAAACCCTACCAACACCTTCAGTTCCAGAATCATTCAATGTGTTGGTTCATGAGTTGAGAGGTTTAGGATTGGAAATCACGTTAGATTAATTTTTGAATGATTGAAGGATTGAATGAATGAATTCAGCCCTTCGATCCTTCTCTCATTCAATCATTTAAAAAAGAGATATGTCTTACAAGAAAGATAATAAAATCAAAAGTAACTTTACCAGCATTACCATCAGTCTTGCCTCTCCGGAGTCAATTCTCGAGCGTTCAAGCGGTGAGGTTTTAAAACCGGAAACCATTAACTACAGGACGTACAAGCCTGAGCGTGATGGTTTATTCTGCGAAAGAATCTTCGGTCCGGTTAAAGATTTCGAATGCCACTGCGGTAAATACAAACGTATCCGTTACAAAGGAATCGTTTGTGATCGTTGCGGTGTTGAAGTAACTGAGAAAAAAGTACGTCGTGAGCGTATGGGGCACATTAATCTTGTGGTTCCCGTTGCACACATTTGGTACTTCCGTTCTTTGCCAAACAAAATTGGTTACTTGTTAGGTCTTCCTACCAAGAAACTAGATTTAATCATTTATTATGAGCGTTATGTAGTAATTCAGCCAGGTTTGAAAGAAGCTGACGGAATCGCTAAAATGGATTTCTTAACAGAAGAGGAATATCTGGATATTTTGGATACTCTTCCAAAGGAGAACCAGTACCTGGATGATAAAGATCCTCAGAAATTCATCGCTAAGATGGGTGCTGATGCGTTAGAGGAGTTATTGAAACGCCTTGATTTGGATCAGCAATCTTACGATCTACGTCACCAGGCGGCTAACGAAACTTCTCAGCAACGTAAAAACGAAGCTTTAAAACGCCTTCAGGTAGTTGAAGCTTTCCGTGGTGCACGTGCAAACATTGAGAATCAGCCGGAATGGATGATCGTTAAGATTGTTCCTGTTATTCCGCCAGAGTTGCGTCCGTTAGTTCCTTTGGAAGGTGGTCGTTTCGCTACATCGGATTTGAACGATTTATATCGCCGTGTAATTATCCGTAATAATCGTCTAAAAAGATTAATTGAGATCAAAGCTCCGGAAGTTATCTTACGTAACGAAAAACGTATGCTTCAGGAAGCAGTAGATTCATTATTTGACAACTCACGTAAAGTGAATGCTGTTAAAACTGAAGGTAACCGTGCTTTAAAATCTCTTTCCGATATCTTAAAAGGTAAACAAGGTCGTTTCCGCCAAAACTTGCTTGGTAAACGTGTGGATTATTCAGCACGTTCGGTAATTGTTGTTGGACCGAACTTGAAACTGCACGAGTGCGGTTTACCAAAAGATATGGCTGCCGAGCTATTCAAACCATTCATCATTCGTAAGATGATTGAAAGGGGAGTAGTAAAGACAGTTAAATCGGCTAAGAAAATTGTTGACCGGAAAGATCCATTAGTATGGGATATTTTGGAAAACGTTTTAAAAGGGCACCCGGTATTACTGAATCGTGCACCAACGTTGCACAGATTGGGTATCCAGTCCTTCCAGCCAAAATTGATTGAAGGAAAAGCAATTCAATTACATCCATTGGTTTGTACTGCATTCAACGCGGATTTTGACGGTGACCAGATGGCGGTACACGTACCACTAGGCCAGGCTGCGATCCTTGAAGCACAAGTGTTGATGCTAGCATCTCACAATATTTTGAATCCGGCTAACGGAACTCCAATTACAGTTCCTTCACAGGATATGGTTTTGGGTCTTTACTATATAACTAAAGGCCGTAAAACTGATGCTGATCGAGTTGTAAAAGGCGAAGGTCAGATTTTCTATTCTGCAGAAGAGGTTCTCATTGCCTACAATGAAAAAATGATTGATCTGCATGCTTTCATTAAGGTTAAGGCCAAAGTGAAAGAAAAAGATGGAACGATTGTTAGCAAGATCATCGATACTACCGTTGGACGTGTATTGTTTAATCAGCACGTTCCAGAAGAAGTTGGTTATATCAACGAGCTTTTAACCAAGAAATCACTTCGTGATATTATTGGTGAGGTGGTTAAAAACACAGGTATGGCCAGGGCGGCACAATTCCTTGATGATATTAAGGAGTTAGGTTTCCAGATGGCATTTAGAGGAGGTCTGTCATTTAACTTACAGGATTTAAATATTCCTGACTCTAAAGTTAAACTGATTGCACAGGCTTCTAAAGAAGTTGAAGAGGTAATGGGTAACTACAACATGGGTTTCATTACCAATAACGAGCGTTACAACCAGATTATCGATATCTGGACTCGTATCAACAACCGTTTAACAGCTAATGTGATGGAAATCCTTTCTTCGGATAACCAAGGGTTTAACTCTGTTTACATGATGCTTGATTCTGGAGCACGTGGTTCTAAAGAGCAGATTCGTCAGCTTTGCGGAATGCGGGGTTTGATGGCGAAACCGCAAAAATCAGGTTCAGGTGGTGAGATTATTGAAAACCCGATTCTTTCAAACTTTAAAGAAGGTTTGTCAGTATTGGAATACTTTATCTCTACTCACGGTGCACGTAAAGGTCTTGCAGATACGGCGTTAAAAACTGCTGATGCTGGTTACTTAACCCGTCGTTTACATGACGTTGCACAGGATATGATTGTTGGTGAAACAGATTGTGGTACTTTAAGAGGAATTTTCACTACTGCTCTTAAAGATAATGAGGATGTTGTTGAGCCATTATACGAACGTATTTTAGGTAGAACCACACTTCATGATGTATTCGATCCTCTTAGCGGCGAACTAATCGTGTCTGCAGGTCAGGATATCACTGAAGTTATTGCTGATAAAATTGAAATGTCTCCATTGGAAGGCATCGAAATACGTTCAGTGCTCGCTTGCGAAAGTCAGCGTGGTGTTTGCGCATTATGCTACGGACGTAACTTGGCAACAGGTAAACGTGTTCAGGCCGGTGAAGCAGTTGGTGTGATTGCAGCACAGTCTATCGGTGAGCCGGGTACACAGTTAACACTTCGTACATTCCACGTGGGTGGTACTGCTTCGAACATTGCGGCAGAATCATACATCAATGCGAAATTTGAAGGTGTTATTGAGTTCGAAAACATTAGAACTGTTCCTTACGAAATTGAAGAAGGTCCGGTTGATGTGGTATTAGGCCGTTCAGGCGAATTCCGTATCATTGAGCCAAATAGTGGCCGTGTGATTGTTACGAATAACATTCCTTATGGTTCTTACCTGTTCGTAAAAGAAGGTGCTAAAATTTCTAAGGGAGATAAGATTTGTAGTTGGGATCCTTACAATGCGGTAATAATTTCTGAGTTTTCAGGTAAGATCGAATTTGAAGCTGTTATCGAAGGTGTAACCTTCCGCGAAGAATCGGATGAGCAAACTGGTCACAAAGAGAAAGTAATTATCGATACAAGAGATAAAACTAAAAACCCTGTTGTCAAAATTATTGATAACACCGGTCATGCAGTTAAGGGCTATAACATTCCGGTAGGAGCACACATTTCTATTGACGAAGGTCAGAAGATTAAAATGGGTGAAGTTCTTGCAAAAATACCTCGTTCTACTGGTAAGACCCGAGATATTACAGGTGGTTTGCCACGTGTAACTGAGTTATTTGAGGCTCGTAATCCATCTAATCCAGCTGTTGTAACCGAAATTGACGGAGTAGTAACTCTTGGTGGTGTTAAGCGTGGTAATCGTGAGATTTCGATTGAATCCAGAGATGGTCAGATTAAGAAATACCTGGTACCGTTGTCTAAGCACATCCTTGTTCAGGATAATGACTTTGTGAAGGCCGGTATGCCATTATCAGATGGTTCTATTTCTCCTGCAGATATCCTTGCTATTAAGGGACCTGCTGCAGTTCAGGAGTATCTGGTTAATGGAATTCAGGAAGTTTACCGTTTACAAGGTGTAAAAATCAATGATAAGCACTTCGAAGTTATTGTTCACCAGATGATGCAGAAAGTAATGATCGAAGATCCGGGAGATACTCGTTTCCTTGAAAAAGACGCTATTGCGCGTTGGGACTTTATGGTAGAGAACGATGATATTTACGACAAGAAAGTTGTTGTAGAGCCTGGTGACTCAACCAACCTTAATGCTGGTCAGATTATTACACTTCGTAAATTAAGAGACGAGAACTCATTGCTTAAACGTAAGGATATGCGTCTGGTTGAAGCTCGTGATGCGATCCCTGCAACATCTAGTCAGGTGTTACAAGGTATCACCCGTGCTTCATTAGGTACTAAATCGTTTATCTCTGCGGCTTCCTTCCAGGAAACTACCAAGGTGTTAAACGAGGCAGCAATCCACGGAAAGCGTGATAACCTGTTAGGACTGAAAGAAAACGTAATTGTTGGTCACTTGATTCCTTCAGGAACTGGTTTAAGAAGCTACGAGCGTATTATCGTTGGTTCTCAGGAAGAGTATGATAAGCTATTAGCTTCTAAAGCAGAAGTTGTAGAAGACGAGGCGTAAGCATCTTAATAATAATTTTACAAGTCCTCTCTGAAAAGAGAGGACTTTTTTATTTTTACCACATGGAAGAACAAAATTTAGAAGGTCAGCTCAATATCGAGTTATCGGAAGAAATAGCTGAAGGGATCTATTCAAACCTGGCTATTATCACACATTCTAATACTGAATTTGTAATCGACTTTATCAGGGTGATGCCTGGTGTGCCTAAAGCCAGGGTTAAATCAAGGATCGTTTTAACCCCTGAACACGCCAAGCGATTGGCCAGGGCTATTGAAGATAATATTGAGAAGTTTGAAGCGGTAAATGGGCGGATAAAGGTAATGGAGCCGGAAGGTTTGCCGATGAATTTTGGCGGGCCAACGGCACAGGCTTAGAAAAATATATTGAATATTTGCGCATATCTGCTCAAAGCCACTCGTTAAGTGCCATTTTAAAAAGACCCTCGTAGCTGTAGAATAACTTTCAGTGGAAAAACTTAAATTAATTTTGGTAAATCTTGTGATTTTAGCGGTTGTTACAGGCGGGCTTTACTGGCTTCATATTAGTGCGACTAATGGGAACAAGAAACGACTGGACTTGGTAGATGCTAATTATAGCTATTCAAAAGGAATAATCACAGATATAAAAAGCTATAAAGGGCATAGTTTGACCGTCGAGTATAGAATAAATTATAAGGATTTCTCTTTCAAAGGAAGTTGGGATAAGAATAAAGGGGTTTAAAAGAAGGCGACTCCATTTCCATTCGTTATTCAATGAAAGACCCCAGCGCGATTATTACCGAGTTGGAGGACGAATATTAAAAAAAACGGCACTTAACACAGGGTTTAGGTTATGCCCGGGGGAGGTGAATCCAGTCCTGTTCTTCTTTTTAACGTTATGTTACCTTTCATCACTCTTTCATATACTATCACACACATCAGTTCGATTGAAGAAGGGAAGCCTAGCCTCCTTACTGTTCGTAAAGCCAAGCTCTCGGTGTCTCCACGGATTTACGAATTAAGGGGTCTCAAACCAACATTATGGTTCAATCCATAGGAGTATTGCGTGGCTCAACGAACAGTTGCGGCGTAACCCTACAATTGCGTTGAACAAAAACGCAGACTGCGTTTCACACGGAGATGTAATTTAATATTTCATCAATTTCATCCGGCTCAAACCATTTAATCCCCTCATCCTTTCTAAACCAAGTTAATTGTCGTTTAGCAAAGCGCCTAGTATTTTGTTTTACGTTTTCAATCGCAACCTCCATAGAAATATTTCTATCAATCGCATCAAAAATTTCAGAATAACCAACTGTGTTAAGTGCGTTTAGTTTTTTGTAAGGAACCAACCTTTCAACCTCTTCAACCAAACCAGCGCTAATCATATTGTCTACTCTTGTATTGATTCGATTATACAGCATTTCACGATTGGTATTCAAACCTATCTTAACTAGATTGAAAGGTCTGCTTTTCGTTTGATGGGAGCGAAATGAAGAATAAGGCTGGCCTGATGAAATAGAAACCTCCAAAGCTCGGATGAGCCGCTGTGGGTTATTTAAATCCACTTCATCGTAGTACTTCGGGTCTAGTTGTTTAAGCTTTTCCTGTAAAGGTAAAATCCCTTCTGTTTCAAATAACTGATTTAATTCTTGACGTAATTCGGGTTCGGCTTTAGGCAGGTTATCAAAACCTTCTGTTACTGATTTTATAAAAAGACCAGATCCACCAACTAATACAGCGATATTATTGCTTTGAAAAATGATATCAAGCGTTGCCAAAGCTTGTGTTTCAAAGTCGCCGCCAGTAAATGTTTCATGAATAGAATGGGAATCAATGAAATGATGTTTTACAGCTTGTAATTCATCACCGGAAGGTTTGGCCGTACCAATCGACATTTCCTTATAGAACTGTCGGGAATCTGCTGATATTATTTCCGTTTTAAAACGTTGGGCAACTTTGACAGCAATTTCTGTCTTCCCGATAGCCGTTGGGCCTACAATAACAATAAGCGTATTGGGGTACATGATTGGCCGGTGCGGTATTAAGAAAACTTGCCGATAATCATTCGATCAAAATTAGTAATCTTCTTTGGCATCGAAATCATCAGCATCTAAGCTTTCATTATCCGCAAACTCGTCCATAATGTCGTCTTTTTCAGATTCCGGTTCATCCGGATGATCGCCTACTACAATTCCTTCCCCTAATTCTTCATCACTTACTTCCATCAACTGAACAACATCATCTTCCGGTTCTTCCAGATCGTCGAGAAAATCGAACTCACCTTCTTCATCTGCTTCTACAGGTATTACCACACTTCCCGGAGGTCGTGGAGCCTCGCCATTGCTTCTTACCAGTATAGGATATTCTTTGCCTGCTTCTTCGTCAAGAATTTTTATTAATTCAACATGGAAATCGTAAGGGCGTTCGAAGTTGTAGGTATAATAAAACTTTTGATGCGGATCATCAATAAACTTATAAAGCTTTGTGCCGGTAATAAGTGCCACGCCTGCCGCTTTTTTACGTTCGTTGGGCAAATAAGCAATCTCCTCCGCTTTTATCCAATGATCGTTACTAACATAAAAAGACGACGATTTCTCAGGATTGTAACCTGTTGTACGATGAATTGCCTGATGTAAATCTTCGAATGTTTGAGTCGATTTAATGTCGATTTCACGTACTACATCATCATAATCTTCAAAAGAAACCTTAAATCTATAAATGGCCATGTGTCTTGTTTTGTCTAATAATTGGCGTAACGATAACGCCTTTGTACTTATAAAGTTTGATTAAGGTTATAATTTTTTAATTGGCTTAAGATCCAATTCCAGGGCCTTTTCTATCATGAAGTTTAATGCTTCTTCCCGGGAGTTTGAGATGTCTCCTTCAAGGATTGCTTCACGTATCTGGCTTTTTAAAATGCCGACTTCTTTTCCGGCTTTTATTCCAAATGTTTCCATGATGTCGATACCAGAAACCGGCGGCTGCCAGTTGCGTACTTTATCCCTTTCTTCAACATCTTTAAGCTTTTGCTTTACGAGCTCGAAATTTTGGCGATATTTCTTTTTCTTGTAATCGTTTTTCGTGGTTACGTCGGCATGGCACAACATCATCAAACTTTCAATATTCTCGCCGGCATCAAAAAGCAGTCGCCTTACGGCGGAGTCTGTTACCACTTCCTGGGCTAAAACAATTGGGCGCAAATGTAATTGTACCAGGTTTTGCACGAATTTCATTTTGTCATTTAGCGGTAGCTTTAATTGTGCGAAAATTTTGGGAACCATTCTGGCGCCTTTATCCTCATGTCCATGAAAAGTCCATCCTACAAGGGGTTCGAATCTTTTAGTAGCAGGTTTGGCAATGTCATGCAGGATTGCCGCCCAACGCAGCCATAAGTCGTCGCTTACTTCGCAAATATTATCGAGAACCTCCAACGTGTGAAAAAAATTGTCTTTGTGCCCCTTACCATTAATAATCTCCACTCCATGCAACTCTGCCATCTGAGGGAAGATAAGTGGGAGTAATTCTGTATCGAACAAATACCTAAAGCCAATCGACGGTTTAGGAGAAAGAATGATTTTATTTAACTCGTCGGCAATGCGTTCTTTTGAAACGATTTTAATACGTTCTTTATTAAGCCTAATCGCTTCTAAAGCCTCTTTGTCGATTTCGAAGTTTAGTTGTGCCGCAAAGCGAATCGCCCTCATCATCCTAAGAGGGTCATCTGAAAATGTTTCAGTAGGATTCAGCGGAGTACGAATCAGCTTCTTGTTTAAATCTTCAACGCCATTAAAGGGATCAACTAACTGACCGAAACTTTTTTTGTTCAGGCTAAAAGCCATTGCATTAATGGTAAAATCGCGACGTTTTTGGTCGTCCTCAAGTGTGCCGTCTTCTACAATCGGTTTCCTGGAATCGCTTCGGTAAGATTCTTTACGTGCTCCTACAAATTCTATTTCGAGATCCTGGAACCTAAGCATAGCTGTGCCGAAGTTCTTGAACACGGCAACTTCGCTTTTTAATGCCTTTCCGGCTTCTTCAGCGAAGTTTACACCGTTGCCTAATACCAAGATATCGATGTCCTTGGATGGGCGATTCAGGAAAATATCGCGAACAAAACCTCCTATTACATATACGCCAGTATTCGTTTTATCCGCTAAAGCACCTAATTTTTTAAAAACCGTATGTTGAAGGTTTGATTCCATTGACTTTTCGGATAACCGAAATCTGATTGAGGAGCAAAAATAATTATTTTAACGAAGCGTGAACGATCTTTATCTCCTGATAAAGGTAAATCGACCATCAGGTTCAAGTTTCATAATAGTGGAAGGCCTGGTGTTAATTTGCTTTTCTTGTTCAAAATCAACAACATAATCTACACCATTCATTATTTCATCCGAGATTTCGGAAAAGTTTCCTGTGAAAGATTCGCCACTTAAATTAGCCGATGTAGATACGATTGGTTTTCTGAAACGTTGTATCAACTGTTGGCAAAATGGATGTTTTGCAACTCTCACACCAACACTGCCATCCAGATTAATAACGTTTTTAGCCAGGTTTTTTGCGCCGGAGAAGACGATTGTTAAAGGATGTTCGGCATATTCGATTAAATCATAAGCGATTTCCGGTACTCCGGAAATATAACTTTCTAATTTGTTTTCGGTATCTAAAAGGATGATCGGGCTTTTGTTTTCTGCTCTCCCTTTTAACTTGAATACTTTATCAACAGCTTCTGCATTAGTTGCATCGCACCCAATTCCCCAAATAGTATCGGTAGGATATAAGATCACTCCGCCAGATTGCAGGACTTCCAACGCCTTATTAACTTCTTCCTTAAGCATGATCCAATACTTTCTGATAAGTGCTCATTAATTTTTTTGCCAATTCGGTGCTGTCGAATTTTTTTACATACTCAAATCCCTTTTCAACCATCTTGCGACTCAAATCAGGATTATTTAAAATGGAATTTACACTCCAGGAAAGCTGAATATCATCGTGTGGATGGATATATGAACTATCCGGACCACCAGCTTCTTCCAGGCAAGAACCTATTGCGGCGATTACCGGTATCCCTGAGTGCAAAGCTTCAATAATCGGAATACCAAATCCTTCGAACTCCGAGGGATAAATGAATATTTGGGCTTGCTGGTAAATTGGAGGAAGATCTTCTACAGGAACATCTTTTAGGAAAATTACCCTACGATCTAGTTTGTACTGAGCAATAAGCCCCTTTACCTCTTTTAAATAAGTGGTCTCTTTCCCGATAACTACCAGTTTTATAGTACGGGGAATGTTCCTTAATGCTTTAATAGTAAGCAAAAGATTTTTCCGCCTTTCAATTGTTCCTACCTGGAGCAGATACTGCTTGGGGAGTTTGTATTTTCTGCCGATTTTTCTTTTAAGTTCATCGGACGATGGCTCTTGAAAAACCTTGTTACATCCCTGGTACACCACGTCAATTTTATCTTCACTTATATCAAAGTAGCTTATAATATCTTCTTTGGTTTGTTCGCTTACCGCGATAATCCGCGACGCATTTTCACAGGCATATTTAAACTTATATTTATAAATAATTCTGTCGACTAAGGGATAAAATTCCGGGAAGCGTAGAAAGATCAAATCATGAATAGTAACTACCGATGGAATTTTCGCGCTTGTTATCCCGAAAGGAAGCTCATTACTTAGACCGTGGTATAGCGAGATATTGTCTCTTTGGAGGTCTTTAATAACACCGTAACTCCGCCATAAGGCATTAAACTTTTTTTGCGGAGGTTGGCACAATTCAAGTTTATTAAGTCGTGCCAAACCTGGCGGAAGTGATTTCTGCGCATAAACAAAGTATTCGTTTTCCGGATACTGCTGTGCAAGAAGTTCTAATACAAACCGGCTATAGTTGCCCAGTCCGGTAAAATTTTGAACTGCTCGTTTTCCGTCGAAAGCTATGCGCATTTTTTAATAGTATGTGAAGGCTACTAGATAAGGCAGCCTTATTTAGTAAGCCAGATCACCCTTCACCCATACAAGATGGTATACGTAAAGAGAACCTGAAAGGTGGAAAGAAACTGCCGTTATTTCAAAAAATTATACAGCCACATTATGTTCCCGTAGTGCATCATTAAGCGAAGTTTTTTTGTCGGTCGAAGGTTTACGTTTTCCAATTATTAATGCACATGGTACTTGGAAATCGCCTGCCGGAAACTTTTTTGTGTAAGAGCCGGGTATCACTACCGATCGTGCAGGTACTACTCCTTTGTATTCAATAGGAGTTTCGCCGGTAACGTCAATAATTTTAGTTGACGCGGTTAAACAAACATTAGCACCTAGAACCGCTTCTGTTTCTACTCTAACACCTTCTACAACTATGGCTCTTGAGCCAATAAAACAATTGTCTTCTATAATTACGGGCGCCGCCTGTACCGGTTCTAAAACTCCGCCTATACCAACACCACCACTAAGATGTACATTCTTGCCAATTTGCGCACAAGATCCAACAGTTGCCCAAGTGTCAACCATAGTTCCAGCATCTACATACGCACCAATATTAACATAAGATGGCATCAAAATTACACCCTTTGATAAATATGAACCATAGCGGGCGGTTGCTTGAGGGACTACGCGCACACCGAGTTCTTCGTAGTTAGTTTTGAGTTTCATTTTATCATGAAATACAAATGGCCCTACTTCGATAACCTTCATTTCACGTATCGGGAAGTAAAGAATAACTGCTTTTTTGATCCAGTCGTTCACATGCCAGCGATCTCCGATAGGTTCTGCCACCCTTAGTTCGCCTTTATCAAGCATTTCAATTACTGTTTCTATTGCATCGGTATAAGCGTTTTCTTTAAGAAGATTACGGTCATCCCAAGCATCTTCAATATGTTTTTTTAATTGAGGTATCATCTATAAATTTTCCCAAAGTAAAGGTTTTAGTCAGATATTTTTAAATCAAAAGTTTAAACTAGAGTGATGTTTTAATAAAAAATAGGTTTTATTTGCAATAAAAAATATCAAGGATAAGCTTGCGTATTGTTGCACCGAATATTGATGACTAAATCAGATTTAAAAATTTTGGCGTTTAAACGCATTTATACACAAATATGTACCAAAAAAGTTCAATAAATTGCCAATCTTTTAAAATGATAATCTAAAATGTATTCCTAATTTCACATTATATTTCGATCATTTATAAACCCCGTTACTACTAACACCTTACACTGTTGCTAACTTCTTGCAGAATCTAAAATTATGATAACCACTAAAAAGTATTTAGTACCCTTTATTTTAATTACATCTTTATTTTTCCTATGGGGATTTGCACACAATCTTAATCCCATTCTGATACCACACTTGAAAAAAGCTTGTCAGCTAACAGATTTACAATCAGCTTTAATCGATTCTGCATTTTTTATAGGCTATTTTGTAATGGCTATACCTGCTGGTATTGTTATGAAAAAATATGGCTACAAATCGGGAATTATTTTAGGTCTATTGTTGTTTGCAGCAGGGGCTTTTATGTTTTACCCCGCTGCAGAGCTGAGGGTTTTTGGTGTTTTTCTAATTGCTTTATTTATAATCGCCAGCGGTTTAACCTTCCTTGAAACTGCCGCTAATCCTTATGTTACTGTATTAGGAGAAAAAAGTACTTCTACCATGCGATTGAATTTTTCCCAGTCTTTTAATGGTTTGGCTGCTACACTAGCGCCACTTTTGGGAGGCATATTTATTCTTTCGGGTAAATCACTTAGCGAGTCACAACAACAGACTATGAGCTCGGAGGAGATAAATGCATTTTTAGCTCATGAAGCAAAGAGTGTACAAGTTCCTTATCTTATAATAGGAATCGTTGTCTTATTGGTTGCTTTAATTATTTGGAAGGTTAAACTTCCTGAGATCGTAGAAGAGGAAGATTCAAATTCCAATAATGCCGCTGCAGGTAGCATATGGAAACAATCAAATTTAATGCTTGGTGTTGCAGCACAGTTTTTTTATGTGGGAGCCCAGGTATGTGTATCAAGTTTCTTCATACGGTTTATTGGAGAAGCTGCCGGTATTGAAGAAAAAGAGGCTGCAATGTATCTGGCGGTAGCTTTACTAGCCTTTATGATTGGCCGCTTTGTGGGCACTTTTTTAATGAAATATATCAGACCTCACAAACTCCTAGCTTTATACTGTGTTCTTAATATAATTCTCTTAATAGGAGCAATTATGGTTGGAAAGATGTTTTCTATTTACGCTCTTATTGGTGTTGAGTTTTTTATGTCAATTATGTTCCCAACAATATTCTCTTTGAGTATTGAAGGATTGGGAGAGCAAAAGAAACTAGGTTCATCTTTAATTATCATGGCGGTAGCAGGTGGTGCAGTATTCCCTCTTATTATGGGTAAAATATCTGATATGAGTAGCATTCAACTCGCTTACATAGTTCCTGCATTATGTTTCCTGGTAGTGTTGCTGTTCGCTATGAAGACAACCGCCAGCAAGCTCGAGAATGTAGAAGCAGCACATTAAAATAAATATCAAAATTTCAAGCATAACAAGTTTTAAACTAATACAACAAATACTCATGACTCAAAAGGATAAACATCTTTATCTGCAGATTCATCCATCAGATAACGTGCTGGTTGCCCTACAAGACCTTAAAAGCGGTGCGTTAATTACGCATGGCGATATTGCATTTACATTAATTGAAGATATCAGTGCTAAACATAAGTTCAATATTCACGATTTAAATATTGGTGATCCAATATATATGTACGGTGTATTGGTAGGCAAAGCCAGTCAGCCAATAAAAAGGGGCGGCTTGTTAACTATTTCGAATATAGTGCACGCTACTGATGGTTTCAAACTTGGCGAGCGTAAAACGAATTGGGAAATGCCTGATGTTAGCAAATGGGCCGACAGAAAGTTTATGGGTTATCACAGAGCCGACGGTTCTGTTGGAACAGCGAATTACTGGTTAGTTATATCGATGGTTTTCTGTGAGAACAGAAATATGGATACACTTAAGCAAGCTTTGGTTGAAAAACTTGGTTATGGTATCACGTCCGATTATCAGAACAAATCTCAGCTATTAATAGACCTTTATAAATCGGGTAAAAGTATAGACGAGATTTCGGGTATTGATCTTAGCCAGGCTGCAAATTCAAATATCCAACAAGTAAGAATCTTCCCAAATGTTGATGGTGTAAAATTCCTAACTCATGAAATGGGTTGTGGCGGTACCAGAAATGATGCTCGTGGCTTGTGCGGCTTATTGGCCGGATACATCACTCATCCTAATGTAGCCGGAGCTACTGTGCTTAGTTTGGGCTGCCAAAATGCTCAGGTAAGTATTTTAAATGAAGAGATATTAAAACGTGATTCGGGTTTTTCCAAGCCCTTAATTGTGGTGGAACAACAATTAGAAGGTACCGAAGAAGCTTTAATGAACAGGGCAATTAAAGAAACTTTTTGTGGATTAATCGACGCAAACAAACAAAAACGTGAGCCTGCATCACTTCAAAAATTATGCGTTGGATTAGAGTGCGGCGGCTCGGACGGGTTTTCTGGTGTTTCAGCAAATCCTGCAATTGGATATACATCCGATTTACTTACCGCTATCGGTGGGTCGGTTATTCTGGCAGAGTTCCCTGAATTGTGTGGTGTAGAGCAAGAGCTTGCTGATAGATGTGTTGATGAGGAGAATGCTGAAAAATTCATGCAATTGATGAAATCTTACAACGCAAAAGCTGAAGCACTAGGTTCTGGTTTTTATGCAAATCCTTCTCCGGGAAATATCAAAGACGGTTTAATTACTGATGCAATCAAATCCGCAGGAGCAGCTAAAAAAGGTGGCACTTCACCAGTTACGCAGGTATTAGATTATCCTGAAAAGGTAACTAAAAAGGGATTGACCTTATTATGTACACCGGGTAGTGATGTTGAATGTACCACTGCAGAAGTTGCCGCGGGCGCAAATGTAGTTTTGTTTACTACGGGCCTTGGAACTCCAACCGGGAATCCAATTGCTCCCGTTGTTAAGCTTTCTACTAATACCAAATTGTATCACAGAATGCCTGATATTATTGATGTGAATTGCGGTACAATTATCGAAGGCGAGGAAACGATACAACAAGCTGGTGAGCGAATTCTGGAATACGTAATCAAAGTTGCAAGCGGCGAGGAAATTCCAAAGGCTGTTCAACTTTGTCAGGATGATTTTATCCCCTGGAAGAGAGATATTTCCCTATAGCTTAAATTAAACAAGTCTTTTGTACATTCATTAAGGACTCTAAATTATATTATTTCATGTCTCAAATAAGCACCTGGTAAAATATCAAGGTTGGTGCAGTTTTAAAGGTCAAATTCTAAAATGGATTTAAATTTACAAGATAAAGTAGTTATAGTAACAGGTGGAGCCAAAGGTATTGGTCGTGGTATTGTTGACGTTCTGGCTCGTGAAGGCGCAATAGCGGCAATTGTTGGCAGAGGAAAAGACGACAACGACAGAGCTGTTGAAAATGTTATAGAAAATGGTGGTAGGGCTTTTGGTGTACAGGCTGAATTAAGCAATCCTGTCGAAGTAAAGCGTGCGGTACAGGAAGTTGTTGGAAAATACGACCGCATTGAAGGGTTGATTAACAATGCCGGAGTTAATGATGGGATTGGTCTTGAAGATGGAAGTTATGA
>DASWMZ010000183.1:0-14381 GCA_036399495.1 Pedobacter sp. | reverse complement strand
AAGTAGAAGAAAGGAAGAACAAAATGTCTGTCATTAATGCCGTTAGGAACAAACTAATCTGGAGAGTATTTGCATGTGTTAGAAACAATAAACTTTATCAGAAAAATTATCAAATAACACTTGCATAAACCATAGAAATCGAGGGGGGCTACTACTTTCCTTGATGAAAAGTAGCATACTTAGCGAAGCGACGTGCTCTTCGGAACTTGCAATTCCGAAGCCCTATCATCGGATTTCCAATCCGAATAATATATTTGATGCTATGGCATTTGCATATGTTGTTAAAAATCAGGGAGGAGTTCATTTCGTTACCTTCACCGTCCACCAATGGGTTGATGTATTTACTCGTCAAACTTATGTTGATGAGTTGATCGACAGCCTTCGATATTGTCAAAAAGAAAAGGCCTGGAAATCTTTGCATGGGTAATAATGAGCAATCATTGTCATTTTATCCTGAGAACCACCGGGGACAACAGATTAAGCGATGTTATACGTGATATCAAAAAGCATACTTCCAAAAACATTTACCGAGCCATAGCAAACAATGAGCATGAAAGCAGGAGGAACTGGCTATTAAAAGTATTGAGTTATGAAGGTAAGATTTGGTTCTGGGAAGAGGGCTATCATGGAGAAGAAATATTCGACCTTCATTTTTTTGAGACAAAACTTAATTATATCCATTTAAATCCTGTAAGGGCAGGAATTGTGGAGAAGGAAGAGGAATATCTCAACAGTAGTGCTGGTGACCTCTATGGAATTCGTAAAGGTAAGCTGGTTTTAACCCGATTTGGATAGACGGTTCAAAGAACCTACGATAGGGCTTCGGAATTGCAAATTCCGAAGAGCGTTTTCGCGCGGGCCAGCTGATTACGCATTTTTGGCCGGCATTGCCGGAAGGCACAGTCTCCGTGGAGGAGGTCTAAGGATGAGGGGTTGGGTTGCTGTGGTAAGAAGATAGTTTGTGTCTTCGAGCCTTCGTGGCAATATCCTCAACATAACGTAATACTAAAATACATGAAACAAAGAGGACTTTATATTAAGCAAAGCTTACTCACAACGAATTTGTGGTCTGCGGTGGCGGGTCTGGGGATAGCGGCGGTAATCGTGGCGTTTATTTCGGTTACTGCGGGGAAGTTGGCGAGTTATAACACCGTGGTTGGTCAGTTGGTATTTAGTGTTTGTATTACCATGGCCATATCGAATTCGGTGTTCTTCGCTCAGCGGATTTTTACCATAAATAAAGGCAGTGCATGGGTTTTTTTGGCAATGTATTATGGTTCCAGCTTGCTGGGCGTAGCCATTGGTGTTGAGCTTGCATATTTCATCCTCTCGCTGATCCTGAATTTTCCCTTTAAGTTTCTACATTTTAAGGATATGGGTTTTAGCGCGATGGTGGCGCTGATCGTTTGTACCATGAGTTATATGTACTTCTCGCAAAAGGAGCGATTAACGGCTAAGATCCAGGAGAAGGAACTCGACATGCTTCGGCTTCGCGAAATGAAAACTCAGGCCGAGCTGGCTACGCTACATTCTAAGATTAATCCGCATTTTCTGTATAATTCATTAAACTCGATTGCAAGTTTGATTCATGAGGACCCGGATAAGGCGGAATCAATGACGCTTAAGCTTTCTAAGCTCTTTCGGAACAGTATTAATCAAGGTCAGGAGAGCATGATCAAGATTAAAGATGAGGTGGAGATTGTGAAAACGTATCTTGAAATTGAAAAGGTGCGATTTGGTGATCGGATAGATTTTGAGTTTGATGTGGATGAGGAGACCATGGAGCATTTGGTGCCGCGTTTTTTGTTGCAGCCGCTGGTTGAGAATGCGCTGAAGCATGGACTGGCCCAGGTAGCAGGTCAGGGGAAGCTCATTATTTCGATTGGTAAAGTTGGTGAGCGCCTCCGGGTTGCGGTATCCGATAATGGAAAGGAATTCCCGAAAGAACTCGAAGTGGGATACGGATTGCAAAGCACCTATGATAAATTGAATTTGCTCTATGGCAAAGACTATGATTTACATATCCTGAATGAACCCGAAAAACAGATCGAAATACTACTTCCTTTGAGAGATGTCGCAAGTGTATAGAACAATACTGATAGATGATGAGGAACTGGCGAGGCTTCGCCTGAAACGTTTGCTGCTGCCTTTTGCGGATGTGATCGAAGTGATTGGCGAAGCGGCTAATGGGGCAGAGGGACTAAAGCTGATTGAAGAGCAGATGCCGGATTTAATATTTCTGGATATCGAAATGCCGGTGCTAAACGGCTTTGAGATGTTGTCGAAACTGGTGAAGCAACCCAAAGTGGTGTTCACTACGGCTTATGATCAGTATGCGATTAAGGCTTTTGAGGAAGAATCAGTGGACTACCTATTGAAGCCGATCGAGGCCGAAAGGCTGGAGAAGACCATTCAGAAATTGGAACGTCTGCATGCAAGTCAGGCGCCGGCTTTACCCCTGGAAGCATTGATGCGTCAGCTTAATGTGAAGAAGGAACTGAAAACCCTTACCATCAAAATTGGCGACAGGATCTTGCTTATTCGCTTAGAAGATATTGCCTACATAGAAGCGGAGGACAAATACGTATTCCTGCATACGGTGAACGGCGACAAACATCTTACAGATTTTACCTTATCAGGATTAGAACCGAAGCTCCCGGAAAATTTTATGAGGATCCACCGCAGCACTATTATTAATACAGACCATATTCACGAAATTCGTAAAGGGTTTAATGGGGTCTTTGTTTTTGTGATGAATTCAGCGGAGAAAGCAAGGGTTTGCTCGAGCAGGAATTATGGGGAAAGTCTCAGGCAGCGCTTTGAAATTTAGCGTTATCGGAAAGAAGGTGACTTCTGGCTTTTTTAAAATGTAGCATCAAGGGTCTATATTTCTGTATTGGCTTAATTAACAGTCAGATAATTTGGTAACTTAACATGCAAAAGAAGTACTAACGAAAATATCGCTTTCCTTATAGGTAGCTATATTTTAAATGATGAGCATGCAAAAGAGCCTTCTTATTCTCCTTTTCTTGTTTTTGAGTGAACTGGCTATTGGTCAGCCTGCTGAAGTCATGGCTTTAAGATCGAAAGAAAGTCGGCTAAAGCGTGATACCAGCGAGGTGTTATGGCATTACGAGCTATCAAAAGCGTATAGAATGATTAATCCCGATTCTTCCATCTACGCAGCTCAAAGAGGTGTATCGCTCTCGAAAAAACTCAGGTTTAGAAAAGGTGAAGGTTTATGTTACAGTGCATTAACTGTTGGGCATGCAATAAAAGGGATGTTTAACGAGGCTGTAAAAGACTGTGCCAGGGCAATTGAAATAAATAAAGTTGTCGATCCCAAGCAGCTCGCCATGAACTACAGTCACATGGGTCTGATTCTTCAAAATCAAGGTCACTTAAACCAAGCTATTCATTACCAAAATCTGTCGTTAAAAATGGCAGCACGTTTTAATGATAGTATTTCTTTAAGCAGGGCACACAATAATATAGGCACAGCCTACATTGCAAAAGGGGAATTTCTTAGAGCGAATGACCACTTCTATAAGCTTCTTAGAATTGCAGAGCAACTTAAAGATACAATGGGAATATCAACCGCCAGCGGAAATATTTCGAAGATCTTTATTGAGCAGAAAGACTATAAGCGTGCGCTGGAGTACGCAAATAAAGCATTATTACTGCATCAAAAATCAAACAATGCGGTATTAACCGTAATTGCCTACAATGGTATAGGAACTATTTATACAAAGCTTGGCGATCAGCGTAAAGCGATCTCTTACTACGAAAAAGCGGTCAAGCTGGCGAAAGAAACCGGAGCCAAAGGGCCGATTGGCTCGTGTTTTACCAATTTAGGCTTAGCTCATCTGGCTTTGGCCAGACACGATAAGGCTTTGGATTATCTATATCAAGCAGAAGCCATTGAAAAAGCAGTCAATAACAGCACCGGATTAAGCTTAGTTTATATTGGCTTAAGTAAAGCGTATGAAAAAACCGGTAAGCCGGATTTACAGCGAAAATATGCCTTAATGGCGTTGAAACTAGCACAGCAAGAAAATCTGAAGCCTGAATTGAGAGATGCGGCCGAGAATTTATATTCTTACTATAAAAGCCGGGGAGACGCAAGCCAGTCACTTTATTACCTCGAACTCTATACAAAATACAAAGACAGCTTATTCAATGCTGATAATATCAAGCAATTAAAGGTTGCCGAATACAAATACGCAAGGGAAAGCCAGCAAAAGGAAATACAGCTCCTAAAAAATAAAAACGAACTGAAGGAAAAGGAGAATAATCTTCAACGAACCTATCTATATGGAAGCTTTGCGTTGTGTCTCGCTGCGATTGGATTTATCATTTATTATTTAAGGCAGATCAGGGTAAAAAACAAACTGTATGAATCTGTAAGGCAAAAAAGCGAGCGCATTGAAGAGCAAAGTAAAAAGCTGGAAGAACTAAATCTGATAAAAAACAAAGTGATATCGGTAATGAGTCACGATATGCGAACCCCCATTGCTTCATTGGAAATGATTTTAAATATGGAAGCAGAGCTCAGTGATCCGGATATATTCCGGTCAATGATGAAAGAACTAAAACCTACCGTGAGTAGTCTAAGCCTTCTTCTCGAGAATATTTTAGGCTGGGCTAAATCACAGATGCAATCATCGCATGAGACTAAAATTCAACCCATCCATGTTTGTTCTACGGTCGATGAGATTATTACACTTTACACGCCCATTTCATCGCAAAAATCGGTGGCTCTTATTAATGAGGTTGCCCCGGAAGTTTGGGTAGGTGCAAATCAAAGTTACCTCACTCTTGTTCTCCGGAATTTAGTAAGTAACGCTATAAAATTCTCGCCGCCGGCTGGTCCAATTAACATTAGTGCCACATCCTCGAAGGAGCACGTTTCAATTATTGTTTCTGATAAAGGCCTAGGGATGACAGAGCAAGAACTCGATAAATTATTCAACGTAAATAATCTTTACACCAGCAAGGGAACTAAAAACGAAAAAGGCACCGGCTTGGGGCTCATTTTTGTTAAAGAGTCTGTGGAGCTTTGTGGTGGTAGCCTAACTATCAAAAGTGTAAAAAATGAAGGCAGTCAATTTATTTGTAGTTTCCCTGTAGCTATACCGGAGCAGAGTTTCATCGTATCTAATGAGCTTGAAGCGTAGTTTAGATTAATCCTCTAAATGTTCGATTTATATTTTTAAGGTTAAATCTAATACCTGATCGCCTGTAAAACGCCCGATTTTGAACCAATCCTCGTCCATAATCGAACACAAATATTCTTATTCAAAATTTCCAAGTATAAGCAAGACAGCGCTTTATAGCCTGGCATTAAATTTATTATCGGTTAACTGTAACGAAACAGGGGGTTGGGTAGTCTGTATAGCGCATGCTTATTAATTTCATTTTTATATGTCATATTATGGAAAAAGAGGCCGAAAGGCATCTTTATGCGGAAGAAAGGATGTGGAGACTGAAATGTTAATAATTGTTAATTAATGCAAAAATAACATCGCCTATTTGATTACTAAAAATTTAGTTCATACTTTCACCGCACCTAAATCTGACACATGAAAATCCTTTTTTGGGCATTTGCTTTCTTATGCCTGTCGTCTTTTTCATTAAAAGCGCAAAACTCATACTCGGTTAAAGGCTCGGTTGCCGATACCTCGATGATGGCTCCCTTAGTCAATACTTCCGTAAGTGTTTTAAATGCAAAAGACTCAACGTTGGTAAAGTTTACCCGAACTAATAACGAGGGCGAGTTTGCAATTGGAAATCTTAAGGGTGGCAAATATCTCTTATTGGTCACTTATCCAAAATACGCTGATTATGTAGACAACTTTGCCCTTGATTCGGTAAAGCAATCTATAGATTTCAAAAGAATCAGTATGCTTCTTAAATCAAAATTACTTGCCGATGTGATCATCAAAGGCAAGGCCGCCGCGATTCGAATTAAGGGTGATACGACCGAATTTAATGCCGGGAGCTTTGTAATTGAACCAAACTCTAAGGTTGAAGACCTGTTAAAGCAGCTTCCGGGAATACAGGTTGATAAAGATGGAAAAATTACAGCCCAGGGTAAGACGGTAAGCAAGGTTTTGGTAGATGGGGAAGAGTTTTTTGGCGACGATCCCACTCTTGTAACTAAAAACCTTCGCGCCGATATGGTTGATAAAGTACAGCTTTACGATAAGAAGAGCGACCAGGCAACTTTTACCGGCATTGATGATGGGGAACGAACTAAAACCCTTAACATAAAACTAAAAGAGGATAAGAAGAACGGTTATTTCGGAAAGGTGGATGCCGGAGGAGGTAGCGGAGAGTTTTACCAGGGCCAAGCCATGGTTAATGCATTTAAGGCAAAGCAGAAGTTTGCGGCTTATGGCATTCTGGCGAATACCAGTAAAATCGGCTTAGGCTGGGAAGACCGGAATAAATATGGGTCGAGTAATGTGGAGATGTCTGAAGACGGAAATTTAAATTTTAATGGAGGGCAGGATGATTTAAATTATAACGGGCAGGGCATCCCGTCTGCACAATCGGGTGGATTGCATTATGAACAAAAGTGGAACAAGGATAAGGAGTCGATTAACACTAATTACAAGGCTGGTGGCTTATCAATAGACGGTGGAAGAACTGATCTTTCGCAACAAATATTACCAGGGGAGCAGCAAATAAATAGTAATAATTCGGAAAGATTTAATAATGATGTATTCCGCCAAAAACTCGACGCGACTTACCAATTAAAAATCGATTCAACATCGAATCTGAAAATTATTGCCGACGCTACTTTAAAGTCCACCAAGTCGAACAAGAGAAACAGTGTTTTTGGAACTAGAGCTGATAGTACCATGCAAAACAGCAATTTAAGTAGTTTAACGAACGATGGTGATCAACAATCGTTTTATGCGAGCGCATTTTATAATAAGAAACTGAAGAAGAAAGGGCGTACTTATTCAGTGTTATTAAGCCAATCTCACAATACTCAGGAGGACGATGGATTCCTTTATTCGGATGTGGACTATTTCGCGTCGAATGGAACCCAAGCGGATAGCCTACTGACCGACCAGCGCAAAACATACAACTCAAACAGCGCGGTCTTTAATTCAAACGTTACGTATACCGAGCCCCTTACCAAGAAATTCTCTTTGGTACTTAATTATGGGATAAATATCAACAATGCCACTTCAGATCGGAAATCGTTTAATCGAGATCTCGGTAACGATAACCGATATAATGTTTTGGATGAGGCTTTTAGTAACAATTTCAAACTCCATCAAATTTCCAACCAGGGAGGATCAGTTATCAACTATAAAAATGGTAAGGCAAATTTCAATTTTGGAACCAAGCTTGCCAGGGTACAATTCAATCAAATGGATTTGAATAGTGGCATAAACTTGAAAAGAAATTTCTGGAATTTCAGACCTCAGGCTTCTTATGAATACAAATTTTCTCAATTCAAATCGGCCAGGTTCGGTTATAATGGAAATACGCAGCAACCAACTATTAATCAGATACAACCCATAAGAATTAATAATGACGCATTTAACATCTCGGAAGGGAATGATCAGTTAAAGCCTTCTTTTAAAAACAGTGTTGAAGGTACTTATAACTCTTATAAAGTGGTATCCAGCGAGTATGTTTATATGTTCGCTACTTACAATTTCGAAACCAATCCTATCGCCATGAGCAGAAATACCGACATCACCGATACCGAAGGAAGAAGTACGTATAAATTTGTAAATATTGATGATAAAGTAATATCCAACTTTTACATGAGTAACCACTATGGAAAGAAAGTAGAGTCTTTGGGATTCCAAGTTGGCGGATGGCTCGACTTTGGAGGAGGCACAAAATATAATATGGTTAATGACGTGTTGAATAAATTAGAAACACGATATGTTTCAGTTGGAATAAATATAAACAAACACCTAGCAAAAAAATATTACTTCTACATTTCTGGTGGGCCCAAATACAATACCTATAAAAATAGCCTGACAACTGCCGTAAATAATAATGGAGGCAGCTTCAAATCTAATAATGGCTTCCAGATACAGCTTCCGGGTAAATTAGAAATCTCATCCGAAATCGAATATAACCGTACTAACAGAACTCAGGTCTATTCAGATAATGTGGATTATTTTACCATGAACTCAAGCGTTACTAAGAAATTTTTTAAGGACGATAAATTAAGATTTTCTGTATCGGGAAATGATCTTTTTAACCAAAACCGCGGCTTTAGTCGAGGAGGAAGCGATAATTTACTAACACAAAGCAGTTATACAACCATTAACAGGTATCTGCTTTTTTCACTTATTTGGGATTTTAACAAAATGGGCGGAGGCTTAAAACCTAAAAACTGATTATCATGAAAATATTTAAATTATTTACTCTGGGTTTACTATTATCTTTTTGCACATCTGTTAAGGCTCAATTTGCCAGGTTTCCAGCAAATGGTGTGATTGAATTCGAGAAGCGGGTCAACATGTTCGCTTTAATAAAAAAGGGTATCAACAAAGAAAATGAAGCTTTTATGGCTCAGGCCTATGAGGAGTATAAAAAAACTCAGCCTCAATTCAAAGTCTCAAAAAGCACATTATATTTCTCAACGGATAAAACACTTTTTACCCCAGGGGCAGCAATCCAGGAGGGATCGGACTTTATGGCATGGCATCCGCTGGCTAATCAATTCAATACTGTTTATAATGATCTAACTTCTCAAACCAGTACCATTCAAAAAAAGATATTTGAAGAAGCTTATCTTTTGAAGGATAGCACCAGAAACATTAAGTGGAAAATTACTGATGAAAACCGTGAGATTGCCGGGTATTCTTGTCGCCGTGCAAATGCTATGGTAATGGACTCGGTATATGTTGTAGCTTACTATACAGATCAAATTCCGGTTTCTAGTGGCCCCGAGATCTTTACCGGTTTACCCGGAATGATTTTGGGCGTAGCAATGCCGCATGATAATGTAACGTGGTTTGCCACATCTGTAACTGACAAGCCTTTGGAGAAACCACTTATTCCTCCGGTGAAGGGTAAAGCTATGACGCCAAAAGCGTTAAATGCCACTTTAGAAGGTTTGATTAAACAGTGGGGGCCATTCTTGAAAAATGCGGTGAAGTATTATTTCCTTTAGCTTTTGAAGTAATAAACAATGTAGCCCACAACCTCCTTAATATATGAGTTCCATGTATTTAAATTATCAACACTTGGAACAAAAGAACCAAGATCTATTTCCTCGTTCCCAGCTATATAGTTACAAGAATGCGGCTCAACCTGTAAGCCCAATTTATTAAAGGTAAGCAGGGATCGTCGCATATGAAATGCAGAGGTTATTAGCAGATAAGGCGGTTTCAGTTTCTTGTCATGCAGAAGCTGCTTGCTATATTTTACGTTTTCAAAAGTATTTCGAGCGTTTTTCTCAATAAGTACACTGCTATCAGGAATGTTAAACATGCCGATTTGATCCGATAGCCAAACGGTTTCTCTAAAATCACCAGGATTTAAGTCGGCGTTACCCCCGCTGAACAGCAGGTATTTTGCCCTACCAGTATTTTTCATTGCAACGGCCTGTATAAACCGGTCAGATGCTCCGTTAAAATAGCCTTTTTCGTTTTGGTCTGCGCTCACGAAGCCGCCTAAAACAATGGCACAACTATATTTTTTATTTGCGGCTTCCTTGTCAATATCCCACATCCTGGCAAAAACAGTCAGAAAAAATGGAGTGCTGAAAAAAATAAGAATGCTTAGGCCTGTTATTAAGCAACGTTTTTTGACCGTCGGATTTTTCAGCAATAAAGATAAAAGAAGTAATATCAGCACCCATGTAAATGGATAAATGAAGTTGACAAGGAGTTTTGAAAGGATAAAAAACATGAGCGCAATTATACGGTAAGATGGGAATAAATTAGCATTCCTGGGGCAGAATGAGTGCCATCATTATCTGCAATAACTGTCTTTGCTGTTCAAAAAGGTGTTGCAACGTACATCGTTAGTCGTTATTGCGATATATTAAAGTTTTTGAAACCTAAACACCCATAATTGCGAACAAGACTGTATCGATCTCGCTTTCAAATTGCTAAGTTTTATTGTTTAAATTTTATCCTTTAATGGTAATTTATCAATCCGAAGATCAGTCATCAATTTCCGCTGCAAATATTCCCGATGTAATTGTATACGATAACTCGAATATTCAAAAAGTATGCAGCGGAGTTACCACCCCCCTGACTTTTCATTTTACTAAAAGGATTTACGCTTCAATTTATCGCCAGACTGTTAAAACACTCTCCCTATCAGATAAAGTAATACTGAAAAATGAAGATATTTTTCAAAACTTAGTCGGATTAATAAAGGGACGTATTTATTATAACTTAAATAGCTGGTATCGGGGTTTACATCTATTTCAATCGTTAAACGACACACAGGTTGGCTTGAAACAAATGATGGGCCTGAGCGATCCGCTAAACTTTCAGGATGAAGAACTTACATGGAAGAAAAAATTCCTTTTTTTAGGAGCCAAGTGTGTCGACTTCCCGCTTTTGCTGATTAACTTCATGTCTCTTAAATCTAAAACGGTAAAATTCCTGGCTAAAATGCAACACTGCTGCTCCGATTTTTATCTGAAGGATTTTAGCAAAATGAGTATTCAGGAGCTCAAAAATGAGAAAGGAAAGTTAGACAACGAGGTATTGCATTTGTGGACTACGCCGGTTGTAAATGATTTATATATCTGGATTACCTGTGGCGATATCGTTAATAAACTGAGAAAGGCAGGTTTAAAAAATCCTGAAGAATTCGTAAATAAATTTTTAACAGAAGAAGAATCGGTTGCCAGTATGCTGCCTGCCAGGCAGTTACATCGCCTGGCGATAGAAGCTTCTTACCAGCCAGATTTAAAGCACCTAATTAACCGCATTCCTCAAGACATTCATCAACAGGTTAAGACTCGATTTCATGATTTTCACTTAAAAGTCATGCTCTTTATTGATAAGTACGGCGATAAAACGACAGGCGAATTGAAGCTGGAAACCCAAACCATGCGTTCGGAACCTTTTGTATTCTATAATTATTTAAGGGACTGTCTGCGTGCACAGATCTCAGAAATACGTGCCACTTCTCAAACTCAGGAATTTGCAAAAAAAGCACTTGAAAAACATATCGCAGATTTACCCGCGTCTCAAAGTGAAAAAATAATGGCTAAAATCGCTGTTTTAAACAAAGCACTTATCAACCGGGAGTTGTTCAAATTGGAACGTAGCCGGGTATTTGGAATGTACCGCACTTTGTATACAGCCTTTGGCAGCCGCTTCGAAAAAAGTAAGTGGATTGAAAAGGCATCTGATATATTTTATCTTACCGAAGAGGAAATTTTATCAGGCGGAAATGGGAAGGAATTTGTTTTTGACACATTAATTGCTACCCGTAAGCAGGAATATAAATCCTATGAAACAGAGAGTTCTCCTACTCGAATTTTCGTTTCGAATAAATTTAATGATCTGGTAAAAGAAAAGGGTGTGAGTAAAGTTGCGCCTATTCACGGCTTTGATCCGAGCGGCGCCCAAACTGAAGTTGCTTAATTCCTTGTAGTTTTGCATCGATATAAGCATTTCTGATATATATCTGGAAACTAACAATACCTCTAATTCGCATTAGATATAACTATACTGCGCTGCTAGGAATCACTTAGGAAGTTTGTGCATGAGGATGCTTTCGTCGCTCGCATTGGTGGCGTTGCCTAGTAACTTCCCTTGATGAAAAGTTATCAATACTCAGCGAAGCGATCTCATTTATTCCAATCAAAACAACATATACCCATAAATAAATCAAGAAGAAAAGATGCTCGGCCGCATTTTCTTCAGGCTACCGCTCGCCCTTCGGTTGCTTAAGTGGTTCTTTGTTACGGAAGTCCAAACGCCGAATGCATCAGGCAGGAAGATGTAGAAACTCAGGTTAATAGTAGCACTTATTAGAAACTAAATCCGGGATCTTCTACGCTTTCATACTCTTCAAAGCTTTGATCTACAGCTTCTAGTCCAGATCTGTCTCCACTAACTATAATCGCTTCCCCGGAAATTAATTTATTAATCAGATTGATTCTTTTGAGAAAAGGATTCCAGTTGAATAGTAATTCTGTAAGTGGATGATAAAAAATGATGAATCCAAAAACATCCAGAAAGTGCGCTGTACCGGTTTGAGCAGCAGTTTCTTTTGACATTACTACCGGAAGCAATAGATTTAATACAGAAACTATCACTAAACTTGCTCCAAGTGTTCCATAATTACGCTGCTTAAATCGCTTAAAAGCTTTTAATTCCGAAACCAGTTTTTCTTTAAAATGCCCCCTTATCGCATACATAACCGGATCTGCATATTGCTCGTCCATTTTGTTGTGAGTATTGAGCTTAAAAAATATTGGATCGTGACGTTTACAGTTTTTTATAGACTGACTGATGTAGTTTTCAAATTTAAGACTGAGTTGGCGCTTATAAATAGGGGAAGTATCATGCGGATTAAAGTAGCCGTCAATGACTTTCTTTTCCAAGGCAAGAAATATATTTACGCTTTTGGAGGTAGTTTTACTCATATGTAAACCTTCTCGGAGGAAAACAGTACTTCTACGTAGTTTTTAAAAAAAGGGTTCTTTTACTATCAGGAAGCAAACTTAAGTAATTTTAGACAATGATAATTGTAAATTTCAGGTAAATCAAAAGCTTAATAAACAAAAAAGAGCTTAGATAAAGCTCTTTCATAGGTAGATATAGGGTCGGGTCGCGATTAAGAGACCTTGATTAAAGCATGTGTTTTGGGCTGTTTTGTTTTAAAATTTTTTAGGTCGTTTAAAAGAATTGCCTTGAAGAATTTATCGGTGCTGCTAAGTTGAGTTGTCTTTTCCATATTAAAACATATACCAAATTTGTGCCAGTCTTTCAAAATGGTGTGAATAGATATTTGCTTAAAAAAAGTGTTCAGTTTAAACTACAATCTTAAATATCAAGCTAAAAATTGATCAAAAAGAATACAGGTAGTTAACTAAAGCGACAGGTAATTACCGCAGTGTCGTCCACCAGGTATCGCAGGCTTTGAGTTCTTTTAGCTTCAAGATGTCTCCAATCATCGGGTGATAAACGGGCAGATTAATTTTCCCTGCTTCCTTTATTACTCGCGTGATAGGTTCATCCCAGTCATGTTGAGCAAGGGCAAACTTTGACCAATGTACCGGCAATAGGGCTTTCGCTTTTAAATCTGTGGCAGCCTGAACCACCTCTTCAGGCATCATATGGATATATTTCCAGTTTTTATTGTATTGGCCACATTCCAAAATTGCAAGATCAATCGGGCCATGAATATCGCCAATGGCTTTAAAGTGGGTGTCGTAGCCGGAATCCCCGCCGATGTAAATTTTCATACATGGTGTAGTTAAAACAAACGACATCCAAAGAACTTGGTTTCGCTTAAGTCCGCGGCCTGAAAAATGTCTCGCCGGGGTTGTGTTCACTTTGAAGCCATTGTCCAGATCCGTTTCTTCATTCCAATCATACTCCGAAATAATTTCATTCGAATATCCCCAACGTTCCAGATGAGAGCCCACACCCAAGCCGGTTATAACCCGCTTTACTTTTGGTCTTAATTTGGTAACCGTTTCATAATCCAAATGATCCCAATGGTCATGTGATAGGAACAAATAATCAATTTCAGGAATATCATCGGCGGTGTAGCTATCACTGCCTTTAAAGCTTTTTGTTGTAAACTTTAAAGGCGAAGAGCGCCCGCTGAATATCGGATCTACCAGAATTTTTTTTCCATCAATCTGAATAAAATAGGATGAATGACCAAACCATACGAGTACATCATCCGAGGGATTTAAAGTATGCAGATCATTTTTTACTGAAGGTAAACTTACTAAGGGCCGAACGTTTTCATTTTTATCGAAAAGGTATTCTCTCAGCACCTGGAACATTGTTGTCCCTTCGGTTAAATCTCGTGTAGGGGTTAAGTTTTGAAATTTGCCGTTTCTATAGTTTGGCGATCGCCTGAGTTTTTCAAGCCGTTTCCCGGAAGAAATTTTCCCGAATTGGGCTTGATGCAAGAAAAAATAAATGGATATTATAAGCAGTAGAAGAATTAAGAGCGCAATCATTATATAAGCAAATTGATAGCTCAAATATAATCATGTAATCTCCTTCTTAAGATCAATAACATTATTTGCTTTTCAGATATTCCGTCGCCCTCATAGCCCTTTAGGTTTGTAATAACACAAATCAGGTTATTATTATGGTAAGATTTTCTTTTTGCTTCTTTTTCTTTTGTTAATAAGCTTTGAATTTTGTGGAAAGGTTAACACTGGCAGAGGAGCACTATCT
>DASWMZ010000182.1:0-12841 GCA_036399495.1 Pedobacter sp. | reverse complement strand
CAAAACAATTAGTATGTAGATAAACCCAACTAGACCTTTCAGAATGTCATTAGTAATTAGAGTTTGTTTACTTAAATAATAGCTCCCCCAAAAAGAGAAGTAATTAAAAACAGTATACCTAAAATAAAAAATGAAATTTTCCTATCTTCCCTATCGACACGTCTCCTTTGTAGCGTAAAGTAAATTACTCGAATAGTAATTCCCACACCGAACAAAAAAATAAATCCCATTTAATATCCTTTTGCTGTTTTTGAACTACAGGGCCAGCCATATCAATATTTTACTACAAGCCGTTAGACGGTCGCTCTTGTAAAATCATGCTTCAATCCCTAATCTACACTTCGACTTGTAATATAGCTAGATACCTATAACATGTCGCCCTGCTTATTCCTAAATCTTTCGCTATTTCATCTACAGTCTTTTCTTTTTTGTCATACAGAATCTTAACGGACTTCGCCTTGCTCATAGAAGTTTTGCTTAGACCTTTTGGCCTCCCCCCTGTTCTCCCCCTGGCCCGTGCTGCTGTCAAACCTGCTTTTGTTCGCTCACTAATAATTTCTCTTTCAAACTCGGCAAGTGATGCGAAAATATTAAATGTAAACCGACCAGTTGCCGTAGCAGTATTAATACTGTCATGAATACTAACAAACTCGACACCCTTTTCCTTGAAACCGGATACTAAATCTATGAGGTCTCGAAGCGACCGCCCAAGGCGGTCAAGTTTCCAAACAACTACCACATCCCCTTTTCGAAGCTTAGAAATCATCTTTTCAAGTTCTGGTCGCTCCTTTGACTTTCCTGAAATCTTTTCTTCAAAAATGAGCTCGCATCCAGCGCTTTTAAGCGCGTCCTTTTGCATGGTTAAGTTTTGGTCTTGGGTGCTTACCCTGGCATATCCAATTTTCATAATTCTTTCAGAAAAACGTATTTCACAAAGTTAATGAAACATAGAATAATAAGACGGTTTTTTAAGACACTAATTTTCCTAGCTTACCTGCGGCTGAAGGTATATTGTGAATTCTCAAAATACCTTCGTTTAATACTATCACAAACCACCCTTAATCACCTATTCCCTTTGGCCCGATTATGAGTTATACATAACACAATTATTTATGTCGGTAGCTCCGCCCTTACTCCCTGCAGCAACATGGTCTGCATCCATATCTATCTTGTTTTAAGTTTCATCGTCTCTTTAAATAATTTGTAACGTTTTGGTTTTTTGTTTACTTACTAGAGGTATCAAAGAAGTAATTGTTATGAAAAAATTAATCAGAACCTTATTGCCACTACTTGTAATGCTTTGTAGTTATAACTTTAGTATAGCGCAAGACAGAAAAAAAGCAGGAATATCACAAGACAAAAATTCCTTATTGTGGGAAATTTCCGGCAATGGAATAGAAAAGCCATCCTATCTATACGGAACTATTCACATAATTTGTGAAAGCGACTATTTTATGAAAGAAAAAGTGAACACAGCTTTTTCAAAAACATCGAAACTAGCTCTAGAATTAAATTTTAATGATACCACAGAGATGAAGTACATTCAAAAAGCAGCGATGGGAACAATTCCTTTAACAAAAAAACTTACTGTTTCACAAGCTAAAAAACTTGATAAAATTTTACAAAACACTGCTGGGATGACATTAAGCCAAGTAGATAATTATTCTATGGTAACTGTAATGAGTTTGATAGCAATGAAAGCTGGCGGCTGTGCCAACATTAAATCCTACGAGATGGAATTGATGGCAAAAGCAATAGCAGCTAAGAAATCAATAGTTGGTTTAGAGAAAGCACAAGAACAAATGGATATTATTAATAAAGCCCTTACCAATGAGGAAATGATAATGATGTTGGGAGAAATGAATGAAGAACTAACCAAACATATGGTGCAAGATTATAAGCAAGAAAATATCAAAAAAATATATACCGCTACTACCGATGTTAAAATGATGAATGGAGAAGACAAGAAATTAATGCTTGATAATAGAAATATGAATTGGATGGCTAAAATGTCTGAAATGATGAAGAACGAAAGTGTTTTCTTTGCAGTTGGTGCTGGACATTTATCTGGTGAATATGGTGTTATTAACTTATTGAGGAATGCAGGTTATACAGTTAAACCTATACTTAACTAGCATATTGAAAGCTGCAGAACAAGAGTTTTTAACTCGTATTGAAAAACATAAAGGAATATTGTACAAGGTTTCTAAGATGTATATGGATAATGCTGCCGACCAGCAAGATTTGTTTCAAGAAATTATTTACCAGCTTTGGAAAGCTTACAATAGTTTTAGAAATGAGAGCCAATTTTCTAGTTGGATGTACAGGGTTGCCATTAATACCTCCATTGTTTTTTTGAAAAAGGAAAAACGAAAGGTAGATAAATACGAATTGGCAGATATTGATATTAAGGAAGATGAATCAGATTCAGGAGTAAAAGAAGCGCAGATAAATCATTTTTACGAAGCTGTACAACAGTTAAACAAAACTGACAAAGCAATTATGTTTTACCAATTAGAAGGCTTTTCGCACAAAGAAATTGCTATAAATTTAGGTATATCAGAAATCAACGCCAGAGTAAAACTGAACAGAGCTAAGGATAAATTAAAAGAAATTATAAAAAAACAAGGATATGGACTTTAACGATATACAATCAGCTTGGAATAGCGACAAACCAGAAAATGTTGAGCTTCCAATAAACTTAGAAAAACTAAAATCAGCTAATATGCCGATTGATAAGGTTCGGAAAAAATTACGGTCTGAGCTTTTTGTGCAAATGGCTACTATGATAGGTTTTGGTTTTATACCCATGTTAAAATGGTTTCCAGTAAATATGACTTCCATATTTTACATAATATATTCAGTTATGGTAGTTATCAGTATTTATTATTTGGGAAAATTATTTTTTTTCTATAAAAGATTAGATAAGACTAGCCTCAACACTAAGGATAGTTTGTATGAAACCTATTATGATATTAAACTGAATATGGAGTTGTGCAAAACTTTTACTAATGCACTAATTCCTTTTGCAATTTTGCTTGTTTTTATTTTTTACACTGATCCAAAATATTCTCACATCTTTAATGGTCCACTTTCACAAAGTCACTTACTTTATATATCTGTCAAATTCATTGTTGTCATCATTCTTGCAATATTAAGTGCAGAATTATGGGTTGAATTTTATTATGGTAAGTATGTCAAGCAAATCAGAAAAATATTAGATGAGTTAAAGGAACATTAAGGTACAAATAACCCTTCGATCTGCCTACCTCAACTTCGATCGGAGCTTCGCCATATCCTCACTTACTTTCATCTCCAAAACCTTCGCATAAATTTGAGTTGTAGCAATCTTCGTATGCCCCAACATTTTACTTACCGTCTCTATCGGAACCCCGTTTGAAAGCGTCACAGTTGTAGCAAAGGTGTGCCTGGCTAAATGAAACGTTAAATTCTTTTGTATCCTACATAAGTCGGCGATTTCCTTTAAGTAGCTATTCATCTTCTGATGCTCATTACAGGAAAGAGTCTTTCGGAATTTATAGCCCTTGGATCGTGCTGATATTTAGCCAATATTTCTGAAGCTTTTGGAAGAAGTGGTGTGTTAACCGGGATACGAGTTTTTTGCCTGTAGGTCTTGATCCAGATGTCGCCGTCAACTCCAGCTGCTAAATGTTGTGGGGTTAGATTCATTGCATCTACATATGCCAAACCTGTATAACAGCAGAACACAAACAAGTCCCTGACATAATCAAGCCGGTAAAGCGTGAAGGCTTTTCTTTCAAGATTAGCAAGCTCTACTTGATCAAGACAAACCCGCTGTTCATGCTGAAATTTGATCTTGTAGTTATTGAAGGGGTTTTTCTGCATCCAATCCAGATTGATTGCAAGGTTGATCATCTTCTTTAATCTAATTAGATGGGTCATAGCTCCGCTATTGCCAATGGTTTTTTTATGCCCTTCAGGCTTATAGTCCCGAAGGAAATTTTCAAAGTCGGCTAAGAACTTAAAATTTATTTCCTTTAAGCTTAAGTCCTTTTTACCTAAACTTGCCGCCACGAACCTCAAAATATATAACTGGGAAGTTTTATAATGGCTCAGCGTATTAGAAGCAAGACTGTGCTTCTCCTTTTCATTATGATACTTAAAAAGAGCGGTCAAAGTATAATCTTGAACCTCAATCCTATGAAAAATATTCTTGATGTCAATCGCAGAAATTACTTGCTTCTTCAATTGAAGTTCACGATAACATTCTCCTAGTTCCACCCGAATCTCAGATAAGTAATTATTTAATGCAAGGGTTTCACTTTTGGCACCCTTCCCAATGCCTTTCCTTGCATCCCATGCTCTCGGTTCAATCCATTGTTTTAAACCGATTAAAATGCGTTCCGCGTTAACAGTTACCCTCGCGTATACTGGGGCCTTGCCCTCTTTTAATTTGTCTGGCCTGATAAGGAAGTGTATTCCGAATGTGTTTGATGTTCTCATTTGATACTATTTGTTACTGTTTGATATTCCAGGTGTCAAAAGCTTCTTAAAATGGGTATCAAAAAGGGGTAAAATGGCGCAAAAACGCTACGCACCGATGCCGCTTAAATAACTGTAGTACAAAGGGTTGTACCACTTTCTGATACCTCAAAAATAAAAACAAAAACAGGTATCCTTTAGGTGTCAGAAAGATTGAGAAACTTTGAGATTGTTTGGGATTGCCAAAAGCAAAAAACCCTGTAAATCAGCTAATTTACAGGGTTTTGGTACTAACTTGTACCTCGTTTGTGGTACCAGCTGGAATCGAACCAGCGACACAAGGATTTTCAGTCCTTTGCTCTACCAACTGAGCTATGGTACCAGCCCCTTTGGGATTGCAAATGTAGCGTCTTTTTTGGTTTATAAAAACATTTTTTCACTTTGTTATCCAAACTGCGTCACTTATGCGTCAGTTGAAATGTACACAGAACCAAAAGTAGTTGCAGCACAAGATCTTAAAACAAGGTCTTACATTATCTTTTATTACAACGGAGAAAGAGTCCGTGAATATAACGGGAAGAAATTAGAACTTTCAATCAATCCTAATCGCGCTTCAACCATTACTGAAAGAAACCGATTACTGAATAAGTTACTGTTTGAAATCAAGAAAGCTCTGGAGAAAGGCTGGAATCCATTAGATGAAGAAATCACAGAAAAACCCAAGACCGCTCAAGACTTGATTGAGGAGGCACTGGCTGAAAAGTTAAATGGCTCTTTAAGCTGGAGCTACAAGAGAGATCTGGAAGGCGTTTGTAAAAAACTGCTTGAGTTCTTATCTGAAACTGAAAAGAGAAATCCTATAGCGAATATAACCTCTCAAAGGTTAAACTCCTTCTTAGCACAGTTCAACACAAGTGGAACGCATTATATGAATAAAAGAACACTTGTTGGAGCAATCTTCTCTCTACTTACCTCTAAGGGTTACTTATTAATAAATCCTGTTGAAAAAACCTTAAAGAAGAAGTCAAAGGCCACCCTCCATAAAATCTACACCCCAAAACAGGTCAAAAGCATCTTGAATGCTTTGAAAGACACCTATCCAAATCTCCATCTATGCTGCTTATTAACCTATGGGTGCTTGTTAAGGCCACATGAGGAATCGAGGCTTTTAAAAAGAAGCCACTTCAACTGCGATCTAACTCAGATTACTTTATCAGGAAGCGAAAATAAGAGCGGTAGGATAAGAACTGTACATGTTCCCGAATACGTTAGAGAAGTTCTGTTGGCAAAAGAAATTCATCTGCTAACCCCAAACGATAATATAATAAGCAGGTGTGATACGGCTTTTAACGTCAGCTATTTCAGTTTGCAATGGTCGAGGGCGAAAGTGATATTGAATAAAAAAGGACTTCTTGAAGATAAGCAGACAATTTACTCCTTCAGGCACTCAGCAGCCATTAATATTTATAAAAGAACTAAGGATATTCACATTCTACAACAGCTTCTGGGTCATTCTAATATGATAGTCACTTTGAAATACCTTCGTGGATTAGGTGAACTGAACGCACTAGAACATAAGGAGTTTATGCCTGTGCTTTAAATTTAATCCTGCTTCGGCAGGATTCTTTAAATTTACCCTTAATGGCTTATCCTTTTACTGTAACCGTTAATTTCGATATTCTGTGCGATTGTCATGAATCGTTATCACTTGTGCCGGGGAACATTGAAGCGTCGGGCTTAGATCCCGAGAATGCAATACAAGAAATTGAAATTGCACCGGTAAAAACTGAAAGCGATTACAGAGATTTAAAAGAGAGATTGAACGAGGTCTTAACTAAAAAGTCTCTCCAAGAACACGGAGACCACTTCCTATATCTTTTGCACATCTTTTATGAAATAGATGCACCTGACTATATTTTAAAGAAGAGGCAGTTAAACATGCTGCTGCCAGGGTGAAGAAGCTGATAGAACTACAGCGAATTAAAGAACAGTGCTTCCCTAAAGATTTGGTAGTATCTGTTAAAAGCAACACCGGAGGACTGTCGGTTTTATTCGACACCCCTATTATCCTTGATGACATTTGGGACGATCTCTACAATTCACTACTTGCAGCTTCAATTTCTAGTGGCAGTAACTTTCTGCTTATGGAATGTCTAAAGGATAAAGAAATTACACTAGAACTTTTAAAAGAGGTAAGCAAGAACTTGAAATTCCGAACAGGAAGTTTTTGGAACAAAGCAATCGCAAACTTCAGTTCAATGCTTCTCTACTATTTAAACAAACAAGATATTTTGAAGTCTGATTCTACCATATCTACCCCACAGGCTGAATTGATTTTCGAATTATTGAAAGCTTTTGCCCTTATAAACGCAGACAAAATCAAAAGTGAAGAAGACGATTATATAAAAGCTCTATTGAAGAATAACAAATTTATCTAGCCTCCACCTTCCTGTTTAGCTGATTTCCTGAGGAATAATTGATTCCTTAAAATACCCTATTTACTATTTCTGTAGACCTTCCTCAGTTTCCTCACTTTTGATTCGTCAACAGCGAGAAGGCCTTAATTAATTACCTCAAAACTGACCGGAGAAGCACGTGAAGCTGTGATTAATTATAAAATGATATAATAAAAATTAAAATGAATTTCAATTTCATTAACAATGCACCTCAAGGAGGTGGCAGGTCTAGAACATTAGTAACCGCTAAAACATTCTTTTCAACCGAAGGAAATGTCGGATACTTTAGCGATTCCACATTTGGGCCAATGATGGTACAAATGAAGTCGCAAGCACCGGGTCTTTATGCTCAATATAATGCTTTCTTCAATTGCTTGAAAGAAGGGTTTTTGATAAAGAATCCAATAATTAAGAAAACCCACTTGACTAATCTGTCCGATTATTACTTCCTGAAATTTCAGAAAGGGCGAATCAAGGTCGAAGTAACAATCTATGATATTGACAACATCGGAAAATTTATCAATGATTATGCTAATAATCTGATAGATACAAATTTCACTTTGGATGACCTACTCCAAGAGATAAACAACTAATCGTTCACCTAGCCCCTCACTCGAGGGGCTATTTATTTAGCTAATATGTTTAATACTGTTAAGTTAATTGAAGATAGGTACTTAGATGCCGTTATCAAAAACCTGCCTTCCAAAAAGATTATATATAAATATGAAACTGGTTGTGGAGCCACACATTTGGAGCTTTTCATCAGTAAAAGACATAGCATAGTCATTGAGCCTTACATTCCAGTAATCCTCGGTAAATCAAACGAAGATGTCTTTGCAGTTTACGGAGATGTAACAAGTGAGGATATTGTGGACTATTTGTCTATAAGCAGAAAACATTATAAGTTGGTTTCAACTCCTGAGGGTCTAAAAAAGATAAAAGATGCATGTGACGACCTAGAGATTAACATGTACAAAAAATTCTTCTTGTTGGTTGATGAATGTGAAAAACTCATTCAAGATGTGGATTTCCGAGATGGAATAATTGATGTAATGGATGACTTCTTTTTGTTTAATAAAAGCTCGTTTATATCTGCGACCCCAATACCTCCCACTGACCCGCGCTTTACACAACATGGTTTTGAGGATTTTGATATCTACCTGCTACGGATAAGAAAATACCTATTGATGTTTACTCTACAAATAATCTGGCATCAACAATAAAAAGTTACTTCAATAAGCACAAGGCTGACCATTACATTATTTTCATCAACTCCACTGAGCGAATCGCCTCTATCATTAACTTTCTTGAGATACACAGTGAGGCCCAGGTTTACTGTGCAGATGAAAGTGCTGACAAATTAAAAACGAATAATATACAGATCTCTGCTCAGGACTTATGGGATGTAACCTCCTTTAAAAAATACAATTTCTTTACAAGCAGATTTTTTACAGCCTTTGACATGAAGCTACCTTTCAAGCCTAATGCTTTAGTAGTAAGTGATGTAAGAAAAGTCCAACATAGTGCATTAGATCCAGCGACCGATATCATTCAAATTGCCGGCAGGGCAAGAAACGGAATTAATCATTTAGCTCATATTACTAATTGGGAAGCCAGTTTAAAAAGCAAGTCAGCTGTAGAGATAGATGCCTATTTGGAAGGATCTTATCAGGCCTTCTCAACTCTAAAGGAATTTCGAGACACTGCAAATAATGCTGATGCAAGAAATGTTTTCGATGAGGCTATGAAGATGATTACATTTTACAAGTTCATAAATAAACGTTCAGAGAAGCAATGCTTTTTCATGAGGGATAATGAAGTTTATATAAATAAAATTAGAGGATATTACAAAAGTGCACAGAAGTTGATTGATGCTTACAATGCTACAAACCGATTTGATGTGAACCATGTTCCAGAGCGCTATAATCTCTCCGATGACAATCTTGAATTTCTTAAACCTGGCTTATCTCCAAAGAAATTAATTGAATACGTTAGTGAAGCATTTCATGCACATTTCACACGATTGGAGGAACATCCGTACACAATAGAAAACAATCATCTATTTAACAAATTGGTTAAAAACCATCAGTCAATATACAGGTGGTACAGAGAACTGGGAATTGAGGAAATACGAGAATTCAGATACACCCCTGGGAGGATTGAAACCGCATACACGAATAGTAAAATTGCAAACAGCGATAGCTATTTAAAATTAAGCCTAAGTTTGAATGCAACATTCAGAGTTGGGAATACATTCACGACTTCTAAGATTCAGAAAAATCTATCTTTCCTCTTTAAGAAATACAATATCATACTACCGACAACTGTAACTCAATTAAGAGAATGGTTCAATGTTGTAAGAACAACAGTAGGCTATCACGCAGATGGCCGGGAGATTAAAGCGTATCGCATTACAGGTAAAACTAATTTAATACAGTTGCCGAAAGGTTTCAGACAGTGATTTTTTTGAGAGGGTTAATAACCCTTTTTTTAATGCTGTCTGTCTGAACTTTTCATCCTTGAACTGAGATAGTAAGCCATACTACTACGGTTTAGTAGTACGCTTGCTGGATGTGACTAAGAGGAAATTAGGCGACAGGTCCCTAAATCTCCCAAGTAGTAATATATTTACTTAATTAAACCACCTTATACTATATACACTGTGCCAGCCATCGAGAAAGAGTTTTCCCTTATTGAAATATTGGTAAAGACGACTTATCAAGTCGTGATAAGTAAAGAGAATTCCTTTCAGAGTGAACCCATTGCCTTTGGTTCTGGATTTTTCATGAATTATAAAGGGAATCTCTTTTTTCTAACGTTTTCATGAATTATAAAGGGAATCTCTTTTTTCTAACGGCTGACCATAATATCCATATCGACGATCACAGGTTAAATGAAAGAACAGGCGTGGATAACTTCCTTTCTGTTCTAAATAACATTAGCGACAGAAATAGCTTTACAACAGTAATGACACCTATTGGCGGCTTCTATTTTATGGAGAGTTTTGACTTTTCTAAAGACGACTTAAATCCCCAATTGATTGATGTAGCAATAAGTTTAGTAGATAGAACCAAACTTGAACATCCTTTTGTAACAGACGAAGATATTAAAGACGATCAAGGAAAATCTTTTGTGTTACCCAATCAAGTAAAATTTCAGTTTCTAGAGGAGCATATTATCCATCCTTCATCAGAAGATACCTATTATATATTTGGGAAGATTAAACCTCAGTTTAAAGGCCTTTTTTTACATAGAACCAATACTTTCAAAAATGAGTTAAAATATGTGGGCAGCTCTGGACGATATATTTTATTAAACACGACTGAAGAAACAATTAAATATGAAGAGTGGGCAGGCCTAAGTGGCTCTCCAGTTTTAAATCAGGAAGGTAAATGTGTTGGAATACTTTGCTCGGTCTTAGAAGGAACTAAATCAGTCTTTATAAAACCATTCAAGGAAATAACTCCGTTATTAGACACAGTAATATTGCAAGAAAGAATCAAAGACGCTTAAATTTATTGGTCACCTTAATGCTAAAAAATAATTTTTATTTTAAATATAGGTCAGTTTAAATGTACCCCCGTATGCTCTAAATGCCCGTATGCTCTAAATGACAATGTTCTCAGCACGTCAACCCCTGGACATAACCTTTGGGAAAGTGATTTCCCCTGCTATATCCCATTAAGCCATAGTGCCTCCAAATAAATCCTAAAACAGGATTCAACCGGAATTTATTTCAATCCCTAAATTTCCTTCCCAACCCTCAAGTAATCCTATCTTTTACCTCAAACCCCTAAAGTAATTATGTCCATTTTACAACTTAACACCATCTGTAAAGATGTTGAAAGGCGAAGCCTTGCAGTAGAAAAAGCCTATTATCAAATCATTAAAGAAATCGCTAACCTTTTAAAAACCTTTCCTACCTCACAACTCCGAACTCATATCGGTGTACCCTCTGAAATCTATAGTCAAAAGTTCGTTTCGTCCTCCATTAATATCTTCTTATCTAACGATTGTACCCTAATCACTTATTCTAAAAATTACGATTACAGAGACTCAATCGGTTCTTATGCTTACCAAGAACTAAGCAGGATTATCTACCGCAATACTATGAAAGACAACACTGATGTCTTTATTGAAGATTGCCTGGAAGAGCAGCTTTACAATTATCAGGAACTTGTAGAAGCAATGGATAAACCTTATGCAGAAATCATTATCGAGGAGCCTAATTAGGCTCCTTTTTTATTAACCTTTAAAATTTATAAAATGACGAAAACAGTTAAACAACCTCAATTAATCGAAGATGATTTACAAGTCAGAAATCATGAAATCGAAAAAGCCTTTAACAAGATAATTTTAGAGGCTAGAACTTTACTCACAATATTTGAGCATCAGAAATACCGAAGCTATGTTGCTATTTTACATAGTAAAAGTGATAAAGACACGATGCTTATAAAGGAATGGATTTGCTATTGCTTTAATATCACCCTTACAAATACAAAGAATGGGAACTACCTTATTTACTTTGGATGGGATGAAGAAGCCATTGATAAATTTGGTTTAGCCCTCTTTAGTAGAATGCTTCGGATAGTCTTTAGAATTACAATGTCGGAAGCAACAAGTATTGATATTGAAAGATGTGTCAGGATTAACAAAGGAGCCTCGAATATTCACAATTTCTATTTACAAAGAATAGCGAACGGAGAGAATGACTTTGTTTCTATTTCAGTAGAGGAAAGAGTTGCGGCTTAGTAAATTATAAGGCTTTAAATGGCCTTATAATTTCCCAATGAACTTTCAGGCATGAATTCTTTGGGGGAACACTTAAAGATAGCTGCAAGCTTGTCCAAGTGGTTCAGATTATATTTTGTTGGATGCTTAGGGCTTTCAACTTGACCGATGAATCCGTTAGATACCTCAAGCTTTACTGCAAGCTCTGATTGAGAAAGTTTTGCTTGCTCCCTTCTCTCTTTAACCTTATTGATAACAAACAGTTCGATATCTGATTTTTGAGCTTCACTCACAGATACGAAAGAATAAAAAGAAAACAGACACTTTGCTTAGTTATTGCTAAGTGTTTATTACTTTAGTACCCAAATTGCACATCATGAAAAAATACTTTTTTCCTCTAATCATCTCTGTCATATTCACCTTACCATCAGCAGCCCAAACACTTAAAGTTACCGCTGTAAATACATCAAATTCCAGTGAGTATCAAAAAGCGGCTAAATACCTTGGTAAATCCATAACCTTAACCTTCTATGATAATAGTGTAACAGTAAAAATGGAAGGTGATAGTCAACCAATCAACCTCAAGAAAGGACGAGACGATCATTATGGAACTTCCAAAGAATATGCAGCCCACACGGATTATATAGGTCTAAAGGTTGAGAAAGTTCTTGGAGTAGTTCACGAAATAAAGCTTGAAATACAAAAGGTAAGAAGCCGAGGGACTAATGAAACCAAGACTTACACAGCTAAAAGGTTTTGACTTGCTTAAAACAAAACGAAGCGGGAAGAGCCCAATTTACTATTTATTGTAAATTGGGCTTTATTCTAACCTTCACAACATGATTAAAGACATTTTTGACTCTTTCAAGGATAACTTGAGAGAGCGTACTACAAATCCTTTCCTTGGGACTTTCGTAATAGTTTGGGTTATAAAGAACTGGAAGCTGGTTTACAGCCTCTTCTACTTCGATAAGGATTTTACCCTGGAGAAACGACTTAACTATATCAGTAGCTATTTTAAAGAAGACACGTTTGGGGAGAACCTGGTATAGACTTCCCCAAAAGTGAGCCATTTAAAAGTTGACTCCGACAAGTCCTTGCAAAGGACGCGTCAGTAAAATCGTTAACTTTAAATGAGCTAGAGATGAAAAAGACCAGATTTACAGAAGCCCAGATTGTAAAGGCTATCA
>DASWMZ010000181.1:0-22124 GCA_036399495.1 Pedobacter sp. | reverse complement strand
CATGAATCATAGAAATCTTCTATTTATGGGTATGGTGTGCTGGCTTCACTTTAAACATTTCGTAAAAGTCGGCACTAGTCGATACTCAGTCACCCTTTTCCACTATCTTTGCAGCTCATTTAATTTCCTCATTTCGTGATTAATGTAAATAATATCTCCGTTTCTTTCGGCGGAACCACCTTATTTAGTGATGTAACCTTTCCAATCAACGAGAACGACAAAATAGCTCTCATGGGTAAAAATGGTGCTGGCAAGTCTACCATTTTAAAAATAATTGCCGGTGCTGCCAAACCTACTACAGGTAGTGTATCCGGGCCAAAGGATGCAGTAATAGCTTACCTGCCGCAGCATTTGCTTACCCACGATAATGTTACTGTTTTTGACGAAGCTTCGAAGGCATTTCAGGAAGCGAATCAACAACATAAGGAACTGGAAGAGCTGAATGAACAGCTCACTATCAGAACTGATTATGAAAGCGACGATTACATGAAGTTGATTGAACGCGTATCGGAACTGAGTGAGAAAATTTATTCAGTAGAAGAGATTAATTACGATGCTGAAGTTGAGAAAGTGTTAAAAGGCTTAGGTTTTCAACGTGCAGACTTTACTCGCCAAACTTCTGAATTTTCGGGCGGATGGCGCATGCGGATTGAACTGGCCAAGATTTTATTAAAGAAACCCGATCTGATTCTGCTTGACGAGCCTACTAACCATATGGATATTGAAAGTATTCAATGGTTGGAAGATTTTTTAGTCAATTCAGCTAAGGCGGTGATGGTGATTTCGCACGACCGTGCCTTTGTGGATAATATTACGAATCGTACCATCGAGGTTACCATGGGCCGGATATACGATTATAAAGCGAAATATAGTCACTACCTGCAGCTGCGTGCCGACCGCCGTGTACATCAGTTAAAAGCCTATGAAGAACAACAGCGGTTCATTGCCGACAACCAGGAATTTATAGACCGCTTTAGAGGTACCTACTCAAAAACCTTGCAGGTGCAATCGCGGGTAAAAATGCTCGAAAAGCTCGAAATCCTTGAGATTGATGAAGTAGATACCTCGGCATTGCGCTTAAAGTTTCCGCCTTCACCGCGTTCGGGTCAATACCCGGTGATTGTAGAAGAGCTAACGAAAGCATACGGCGATCATGTGGTATTCGAAAAGGCTTCGATGGTGATTGAGCGGGGAGAAAAGGTAGCTTTCGTTGGTAAAAACGGTGAAGGTAAGTCGACCATGATTAAAGCCATTATGGGTGAGATTGATTTTGAGGGTAGCTTAAAGGTCGGTCACAATGCGAAAATTGGCTATTTTGCACAAAACCAGGCCGCATTGCTGGACGAAAGTATAACAGTATTTGACACCATTGACCAGATTCCATTAAGTGATGGAACCATCAAAATCAAAGACCTTTTAGGGGCTTTTATGTTTAGCGGAGACGATATCACCAAAAAGGTTAAAGTGCTATCTGGCGGTGAGAAAACCCGCTTAGCTATGATCAAATTGTTACTCGAGCCAGTAAACGTCTTGATTCTCGATGAGCCGACGAATCATTTGGATATGAAGACCAAAGACATCATCAAAGAAGCCTTGCAAGATTTTGATGGCACCTTGATTCTGGTTTCGCACGACCGGGACTTCTTAGACGGACTGGTTCAAAAAGTAATCGAGTTTGGTAACAAACGCGTTCGTGAGCACTTTGAAAATATTAAGGGTTTCCTGGCCTATAAGAAAATGACCAGCTTAAAGGAAATCGAACAGAATTAATAGGAGTTTTACGCTCCGACAGCTGATATACGGATGACCTACCATTCTTTAACAAATGCAACCTGTATAAAACTCGCATGTCTCAAATCTAATGTCTCATATCTCAAATCTTTTCAAATGAATAAAAGATTATTATTCGCAGGGTCTTTTGTGTTGCTTATGGTAAGTATTGCCCTGGCCGGTTTTTCTGGTAAAGACAAAGTGCAAATATCTATTGTAACAGATAAAGCACGCCATGTATCCGTTATGCATGGCCTTACTAAGTTAACAAATGCCTTAAAGGAGAAAAAAATATCCTTCGAAGAAGTTAATTTAATTACTGAGGCCCAAGGTGAGACCGTAATAGTAACCGGTTTAGGGACCGACGATGGTATTGCTTCGCAGTTAATGAAAAAGGATGGCCACGCTTTACCTCAGGTGCCCGAGGCCTTAACTATCTGGAAAACGAAATTTCAAAAGAAACCCGTTTGGGTGATAAGTGGATTTGATAATCGGGGCCTGATGTATGGATTGTTGGAGGTGGCTAATCGGATCGAGTGGAGTAATGATCGCAAATTTCCGATGAGCGAAGTAAAAGAGATGTCGGATAAACCCGATGTTAAGGAACGCGCAATCTCTATTTATACTATGAACCGCGCCTATTGGGAAAGCAGGTTATACAATAAAAACTATTGGGAAAAATACCTCGATATGTTGGCTCAAAACCGGTTCAATTCGCTCGTTGTTATTTTCGGATATGAGAATGGTGGTTTTCTCGCCCCTCCTTATCCTTATTTTTTTGATGTAGAAGGCTATCCAGAGGTTAAAATGACCGGAATTTCTCCGGCCGAGCAAAAACGTAACCTCGGAGCTTTCAATCAATTAATAAAGATGGCCCATAACAGGGGGATAAAGTTTACTGTAGGAATTTGGGATCACATTTATAGAGGCGGCGGTCAGGCAGGAGGCATTCCAGGTGCTGAAAAGGATGCCAATCAGCTTGCAGTGGGAGTTGTAAGCGGACTTTCTGGTGAGAATCTTATGCCCTACACCAAAACCGCTTTGGCTAAGTTCATCAAGCTTGTTCCAGACCTCGATGCCATACAGTTTCGCATGCATGCAGAGTCTGGTTTGAAAGACGGCGAACAGGAAGCTTTTTGGTTGGATGTTTTTAAGTCCATTAAGGAGACTGCCCCCAATATGAAACTTGTTCTACGAGCTAAAGGTATTTTGGAATCGGTTATTCAAGGTGCATTGGACGTCGGGGTGAATTTTACAATAAGTACTAAATACTGGATGGAACAAATGGGTATGCCATATCATCCAACACACATCAACCGTGAAAATCAATTTGACCTTCGGCAGAGTTATGGCAACATGCTTCGATATCCCCAACAATACAAGTTTCATTGGAGGCTTTGGAACGGTGGTACGACACGGATACTATTATGGGGAGATCCTGAATATGTTCGTCGTTTTGCTGAAACTACCCACCTTTATGATGGTGATGGTTATGAAGTGAATGAACCCCTTGCTACCAAAATGCACGGCCAACCTCATAATGCTGTCCCCTTCAACTTACTTAATCTCAACTATCGGTATTATGATTACGAATTCGAACGATACTGGCATTTCTTCCAGGTTTTTGGCCGGCTTGGATACAACCCGGAAACCTCACCAGATGTGTGGAAAAAAGAGTTTGAACGGCGGTTTGGAAAAAAAGCTGCACCACTAATTGAAAAGGCCCTTCACCAGGCGAGTTGGATATTGCCGCGAATAGTTGCCTCAGTCTATCATTATGATAGTAGTTTCCCCACCACAAGAGGTTGGCCAGAAAAACAAAGTCTCGGTAGTTTACCGTTATATGCCAAGGGCGAGGGCAGCGACATCCAGCAGTTTGCCAGTTTTGATGAAGAAGCCCAAATTTTAATAGGAGGCGGGGAGACGGCAAAGATCCTTCCTTCTTTAACCAGCCATTGGTTTGAACACGCTTCATCAACAATTAATAAACTTATTACCGAAGCCGAAAAAGTAATCGGTAACAACAGGAATAAAGAATTCAATTCAACAATCACGGATCTTAAAATCTTGTCAAACCTTGCCCTTTATCATTCGCGGAGAATACCTGCAGCAGTAAATTATCGTTTGTTCGAACGCACAAACGATGTTACTGCACTTGACAATGCAATTGCCCATGAGAGAAAGGCAATTGATGCATGGCAAAAAATAGTTGTATCAGCCGGTGATATTTATGCTGATGATTTAATGATGGGTGTTCCTGTTGCAAATGATAAGAACAATGAAATGCAGTGGATCAAAAGACTGAGTGGCCATTGGAAAGACGAGCTTGAGCTATTGCAGCAGGAACTTTCCACCCTTGAGCATAAGCGTCTTAATATCAATTTGGAAGAAAATGTAAAAACTGCACCACCTTATAAAGCCAAAAACATCTCCAGCTACCATAATTCCTTTCAAGTTAGCCATCAGCCAATTACCAGTGCTCCAATTGACCAGCCACTTAAAATAAGAATAAAAGTGACTTCCCCTGCCCGAGTAAAATGGGTTAGGCTCCGCTATCGTAATTTAAACCAACATCAGGATTACCAAACATTAAAAATGCTCCCATCAAAAGAAAGGGACGAATATGAAGCTGTCATTCCTTCCGCACAAATCAACACGAAATGGGACTTTATGTACTTCATTGAAATCATGGACAATAATGGAAACGGCATCATATATCCTGATTTGCATAAGGAGACACCGTATGTAGTTGTGAAGGTGATAAGGTAGTCTTTAAAAATTATCTGGCTTTCTCCCTAGGAGGGCGCGTGAGATTTTAGGCAATTAAGATATAAGTAAGATTGAACTCTTATTTTTATATTGCGATTGTATCAATAGAATCCTGTACTCAATTTACAATTTAATTTACATGAAAAATTATCTTTTTGTTTTTCTCCTTATCCTTATTGGCCAGGCAGGCTTTGCTCAGGTTCCTGTGTATCTGGATGCTACTCAGCCAATCGAAACCCGTATAAAAGATGCTCTTTCCAGAATGACTCTGGAAGAGAAGGTTAAGCTCACTACAGCTCAGTCCAAATTTAGCAGCCACGGTGTGCCTCGTTTAGGAATCCCAGAATTGTGGCTGAGCGATGGTCCGCATGGAGTTAGAATGGAAATTTTATGGAATGATTGGGGGCATGCTAACTGGACTAATGATTCAAGCACTGCTTTTCCCGCCCTTACCTGTTTAGCAGCAACGTGGAATCCTTCAGTGTCATATCTATATGGTAATGCAATTGGTGAGGAAGCCCGTTACAGACGCAAAGACGTACTTTTAGCTCCCGGCGTAAATATATATCGTACTCCATTGAACGGTCGGAATTTTGAATATATGGGCGAAGATCCATATCTGGCATCTAAAATGGTGGTGCCTTATATACAAGGCGTTCAGAAAAATGGTGTGTCTGCCTGTGTCAAACATTTCGCTTTAAATAATCAGGAAAGATGGAGAAACCATATTAATGTAGAGTTGAGTGACCGGGCATTATATGAAATTTATCTGCCGGCTTTTAAAGCAGCAGTGCAAGAGGGTAAGGTCTGGTCTGTTATGGGAGCTTATAATAAAGTAAGAGGTCAGCATGCCAGTCACAACGATCTGCTTTTAAACAAAATATTAAAACGCGACTGGGCCTTTGATGGTGCGGTGATTTCTGACTGGGACGGTACACATGATACACGTGAGGCGGCATTAAACGGATTGGATATCGAGATGGGAACCTGGAGAGGGGATCTAATTGCTAAGGGTCTCTCTGAGTATGATAATTTTTATCTCGCAGTTCCTTATTTAACGATGCTAAAATCGGGCGAAATTCCAATGTCAAATATAGATGACAAGGCTTCCAGGGTATTACGTCTGATTTTCCGTACCGCGATGGCACAAAATAAGCCTTTCGGATCTTTAGCTAGTGAAGAACATCACGCGGTTGCCCGAAAAGTTGGAGAAGAAGGAATTGTCCTTCTAAAAAATACCGCAGGGTTATTGCCATTGAATGCTTCAAAATTCAAGAAGATAGCCGTTATCGGAGAAAATGCTATCCGTAAATTGACAGAAGGTGGAGGCTCATCTGAGCTTAAAGTAAAAAAGGAAGTTTCGCCATTGGAAGGATTGAGAAGCAAATTTGGCGGCGCTAACATAACCTATGCTATGGGATATGCTTCCGGCCCTCCAACTTTTGCTAAAGTGGTTCCTCCAATGTATAATACTGATTCTTTAAGACTTGCAGCAATTAAGTTAGCTGCTGAATCTGATCTCGTGATTTATGTTGGTGGTTTAAATAAAAATACCCAGCAAGATTCTGAGGGTGATGACCGCCGTTCTTATGAATTACCTTTTAACCAAAATGAGTTAATACAAGCTTTACAAAAGGTAAATAAAAATATAGTTATGGTGATGTTAACGGGTAATGCCTATGAAATGCCCTGGTTAAAAAATGCCAATACACTCATTCAAGGCTGGTATTTGGGCTCAGAATCTGGTAACGCTATAGCTAATGTGTTATCGGGCGAAGTAAATCCCAGCGGTAAATTACCCTTTAGCTTTCCTGTTAAATTAAGCGACAATAGTGCTCATGCATTCGGTAAAATGTCCTATCCGGGCGATAGTATCAACGAACACTATAAAGATGATATTTTGGTGGGGTACCGATGGCACGATACAAAGAAGATTGCACCGCAATTTCCCTTTGGATTCGGCTTAAGCTATACCAAATTTACTTATGCTAAAGCTGTTGCTGATAAAATTAATATGAAGGATACCGATCAACTCACCATTAATATTTTAGTCAAAAATACGGGTAGGGTTAAAGGCAAGGAAGTGGTTCAATTATATATTCACGATGATAAATCATCAGAACTTAGGCCCGAAAAGGAATTAAAAGCTTTCCAAAAAATTGAGCTATCGCCAGGAGAAGAAAAAATGGTTTCATTTAAAATTGATAAAACTAGCCTTAAATTCTATAGCGACAAAAAGAAACAGTGGATAGCAGAGCCCGGTAAATATTCAGCGTTGATCGGAGCCTCATCAGGAGATATTCGATCTGCTTTGGATTTTGTATTACAATAAGGGTTAGCACTCTATTTAATTATGGATCCGTCAAATACTCATAATCAGCGTATAGCAAGTATGACTTTCGTCAATGTCTATCCTCATTATTTGGTCAAGTGGAAAAAAAGGGCAGAACCAAAGAAGAATTGCATCAGGTTATCGAATGGTTAACGAGCTTTGATGACAAAAAGCTAGAACAACTAATTAAAGAAAAAGCAACTTTTGAAGCATTCTTCCAACAATCTTTGCTAAACCCAAATGCGCCGCTTATTACGGGAGTAATCTGCGGGTATCGTGTAGAGGAATCGAAAACCTTTTAACACAACAGGTGAGGTATTGGGGTAAGTTGGTAGATGAATTGGCTAAAGGCAGGAAGGTGGAGAGATTTTACGAGAGTCTTAAACATTATTAATGCAAATTCTCCGACGCTCTTAAAATTCCAATAACTCCCACTACTATCCAGAATAAATTCAAAACAGTATAAGCCCGATCCTTTTTTAGAATTGCACACCAGGCTAATAGCACGGCGTCAACTGTATTGAAAATCCAGACAAATAGAAAGAGACTTTCCGGCCCGAGCCAACTAACCAATGTAAAGCTGATAATACGCATGATAACCCCTATCATCTCAAACAGCTTCACGTTTCTTTGAACAAAGAGATTAATGCTATTCATTTGCGCAATGATAAACTGTTTCATAAAATAAGAAAAATGAAATATAGACAAGGTTGATGCTAAGAAGAGCTTTTATTCGCTGCCGAGCATTGTTAGGGTTTACTGAACGCAAATAATTGAATTTAAATTTGTGTAGTTAAATAACTACATTTATATTTGTAGTCAAATAGCTACATGAATTTAAGACGAGACGTATTTCAAGCCATTGCGGACCCCACGAGAAGGGCAATACTTTTACTAGTGGCTACCCAATCTATGACAGCGGGAGCAATTGCTTCAAACTTTGACACCGCTAGGCCGACTGTTTCCAAACATTTACAAATACTCACAGAGTGCGAATTGCTTAAACAACAGCAAAGTGGGAGGGAAGTTCATTATCACCTTAACGCGGAAGTAATGAAACAAGTAGCAGATTTTATTGAACCATTTCGCAAGATGTGGGATGACAGATTTAATAAACTGGAAAGCATTATGAAAAACTATAACGCACATAATTATGGAACTAAAGACAAAGATTAAAGCCGAGGATGGCAAACAGGATTTAGTGATAACCAGAGAATTCGATTTGCCATTGGAATTGCTCTTCAAAGCTTATGCTGATCCTGAAATTGTGGAGCAATGGATGAGCACGAAAGTGCTGAAACTGGATAATAAAAAACACGGTAGTTGGCAATTTGAAACAAGTGATGCTCAAGGGAATGTTGTATTCAGAGCGAATGGGGCAGTCCATGATTTTATTCCTAACAAGAGGATCACACGTACTTTCGAAATGGAGAACACGCCTTTCGAAGTTCAACTTGAGTTTTTAGAATTCGAAGAACTCACAGACAAAACCAGCAAGCTTAACATGCACATTATATATCGCTCCATTGCACTTAGAGATAAAATGCTTCAGTTGCCTTTTGCCCAAGGCTTAAATATGGCACACAATCGGTTAGAGGACATCGTAAGTAAATTAAATAACTCCCATCATGATGAAAAGAAATAAAATTATTTACTGGATTGCTACCGTTTGGCTCGCATTCGGAATGCTGTCAAGTGCAATAGTTCAGTTAATTAAGACGAAAGAAGAAGTGGATATGTTCAACCACCTGGGTTATCCTGAATACTTTTTGACAATATTAGGTGTCTGGAAAGTTTTAGGAGTGTTCGTAATGTTTATTCCAAGATATCCTTTGCTAAAAGAATGGGCGTATGCCGGGTTTTTTTTCGTGATGTCGGGAGCGGTATTTTCTCACGTAGCCAGCGGAGATGATGTTAAAGATTTATTCGGTCCGGTATTATTGTTGGTACTAACTGTAGTGTCTTGGTATTTTAGGCCAACGGATAGAAAATTGGTTCTTTAGATTTAACACATATGAACCCAAAAGTAGATTTTTATTTCAGCAAAGGGCGCTGGCAAGAGGAGCTTTTGCAATTAAGAACTATTGTTTTGGAATGCGGGCTCACCGAGGAATTGAAATGGGGCTGCCCATGCTACACCAATCAGAAAAACAACGTCGTATTAATACACTTTTTTAAGGAATATTGCGCGCTTCTATTTTTTAAAGGTGTCCTGCTGGACGATATTCACGGGCTTTTGATACAACAAACCAAGAATGTCCAAGCGGCCCGTCAAATTCGTTTTTCAAGTGTGGGCGAAATATTTGATAAAAAAGCCATTCTGAAAAAGTATATCTACGAAGCTATCGAAGTAGAAAAAGCTGGCTTGAAAGTGGATTTCAAAGAAACAGAGGATTTCGCGATGCCGGAAGAATTTCAAATAAAGTTGGATGAAGTTGCCGGGTTGAAAACTGCATTCGAAGTGTTAACTCCCGGACGGCAAAGGGCATATCTTCTGTATTTCTCTCAGCCGAAGCAATCTAAAACACGAGAATCTAGAATTGAAAAGTCTATGCCGCAAATTCTCAAGGGAAAAGGATTGAATGATTGACCTTATAAAAATAAAATAAACATGAGAAACTTATTACCAGAACGGCGCGAAGAACTCCTCAAGGTATTGAAAGTGCGTTTCGAGAAAAATATGAGCCGCCATAAGGGGCTCGAGTGGGCTAATGTTCAAGCAAAGCTTGAAGCCAGTAATGAAAAACTGTGGTCACTCAATGAAATGGAGATAACGGAAGGTGAACCGGATGTTGTTGCTTATAATGAAGAAACCGACACGTATACTTTTTATGATTGTTCGGCGGAAAGCCCTAAGGGCCGCAGAAGTGTTTGTTACGATGCTGAAGCCTTGGAATCACGAAAAGAACATAAACCTCAAAACAGCGCTGTAAATATGGCTTTTGAAATAGGCATCGAGCTGTTGACAGAAGAGCAATATCGCAAACTGCAGGAGCTCGGGAATTTTGATTTGAAGACTTCTAGCTGGGTGAAAACACCCGCCGCTATAAGAGAACTTGGGGGCGCACTCTTTTGCGATCGGCGCTATAATCACGTTTTCGTTTATCATAACGGAGCCGAATCTTACTATGGGGCAAGGGCTTTTCGTGGCTTGTTAAGGGTTTGATTTTAGGAGTCAATTAGCTAATAGAAGAAACAGCAAGCAGAGAACTGCTAATCACTCGAACGGTCTATTAGTATTAAATGAGTCGTAGCAGAGCTACGACTCATAAAGCATTACATTTCCTTTCTTTGCGTTAATAAGCCCCCAATAATCAGACTGGATAACCCTACAAATAAGAAAGCATTTCTTGCTTTAGCATTTTCAGAAATGTTAAACAACCATGGAGCTGCTAATGTAAAAAGGCCAAAACCCACATCCATTGCAAGGTGAGCTTTAAAGGGAACCACTTTAAATGCGCCCCATTCTGATCGCGCCAGCAAAGCCGAACCAGCCATGCCGCCTGCCATTACTCTTGCCAGATTGGTTGCTCTCTTGTCGTTTTTAAATTTTAGTATCTCGGGTGCCAAAGCAGTAAGCGCGGGAAATACCAGTTCTGCTACCCCATGGGCTTTTCTTGAAATAGGTCTTTTCATGATAGAATGTATTTATTTAAAGTTTAACTTATTGCATTTTGATAGGTTTTCAATTTTTTAAATTAGGATATCACAGCGCTATTCACTTTGTCTGATCTTAAAAATTATATTCTTGATTCTTCTTTTCTTTACAATCGGTATCTTCACCTAATTATTTTAAACCCATGCGAAAACTGATTCTTCTTTTCCCTTTTACATTCATGATAACAATCTTGTCGTGTTCAACAATGCAAACTACCGACAATGGTAGTTCTAAAAGTGTTAAAAAGCCCTTCATCGTCTTTGTAACGGGCGATCATGAATACAGCGGCGAAATAACCTTGCCGCTCTTAGCCAAAGAGCTTGAAAAAGAATATGGAATGCGAACCCTGATCTTGACAGCCAGTCCAGACCAAAATGCTGAGGAAAATATTCCAGGATTGGACGTGTTAAAGGAAGCGGATCTCGCCGTGTTCTTCCTTCGTTGGAGACGCTTGCCTGCAGATCAGGTAAAACATATAGACGATTACCTGAAAACCGGCAAGCCGATAGTTGGCTTTCGCACCAGTACCCATTCCTTTAAATACCCGGAGGGACATCCTCTTGAAAAGTGGAACGCTTTCGGTGAGTTTGCCCTGGGTTCGCCTCCCGGATGGGGCGGAAAAGCCAATCATACACATTGTGGACATAACTGTAGTACCGATGTGCGTGTTATTCCCGAAGCTTCGGCCAACCCTATATTAAAAGGGGTGGATGCGACGTTTCATGTTCGTTCCTGGTTGTATAAAGTATTGCCAGACTATCCTGCTAAAGGTTCAGAATCGTTATTAATGGGCAAAGCGGTTGATTCTGAAAAACCCGGTTTTATTGACAATCCTGTTGCCTGGACCTGGAAAACAGCTTGGGGAGCACGTGTTTTTACTACAACAATGGGGCATCCGGAAGATTTCAGTGTAGAACCTTTTCAGCGGTTAGTAGTTAACGGAATACATTGGGCTTTAAATAAACCAACGCCGGAATGGAAAGGGAAAATTGATATCAACGTCCCTTACCGTGGAATTAAATAAATTTAGGTTATCAATCAATTATGACGGCAAAATTTAGCAGGGGTGTAGCATTAGCTGGAGCTTCCCTAATTATTTTATTTTTATGTGCCTACAACGGTCTCTGGGAAACAACAGATTCACCCGCTCTTAAGCCAAATAAAGGATCGAAAGTTATTTTACTTGGCGGGAATTTAGGTTCCCGTATGTTGTATTACGACCACTTTGAAACGGAGATGCAGCTGCGATACGCTGACAGTATGCTTCAATTTCGCAATATGTGCGACCCCGGCACAACTCCTGGCTTTAGGCGAAATGCCGGCCGCGTCTCACCATGGGCTTTCCCCGGAGCCGAAAAGTTCCAAGGTGAACTAGCGAACAAGTCTGATACCGAGGGGCATTTTGAGACGGAAGACCAATGGTTAACCAGGCTCAAAGCCGATATTATTTTAACATTTTTTGGATACAGCGAATCGTTCGCCGGAAAAGAAGGTTTGGAAAATTATAAAGGCGAATTGGAAGCCTTCATTAAGCATACCTTAAGTCAAAAATATAATGGCAAAAAAGCGCCGCAACTCTGCATCGTGTCTCCTGTTGCATTTGAAAACCTGTCCCAAAAATATGACCTCCCCGATGGGATAGAAATTAATAAAAACTTAGCCCTTTATACCGCCGCAATGAAGGAGGTTGCAACTAAAAATAAGGTGCTTTTTGTAGATGCCTTCAACCCTTCGAAAGGATGGTATGATGAGAGTAAAGAAGATTTAACTATAGGAGGTTTTCAGCTTACCGATGCGGGTTATGCGCGGCTGTCGAAGTTACTTGCCGATCAGATTTTTGGTAAAACCGCTCCGAGATTAGAAGCAAATCGGACTTTGGTTAAAGAAGCTGTTCAGGAAAAAAACTGGATGTGGCACAACGATTACAAGATACCCAACGGTGTACACGTATACGGTAAACGCTATCTGCCTTTCGCACCTGATAATTACCCTGCCGAATTAGTAAAAATAAGGCAAATGACAGCGGTAAGAGATACAGCCATTTGGCAAGCCGCCCGGGGCCAAAAGTTCAACCTTGCGGTGGCAGATGCTAAAACATTGAAACTTCCGGAAGTAAAAACCAATTATACCTCGAGCGAAAAAAATGGAACGCTTACTTATTTGAGCGGAGAAGAAACAAGAAACTCGCTTAAAGTTCCCGATGGTTATAAAATTGAGTTATTTGCTTCGGAGAGAGAGTTTCCGGAAGTTGCTAAGCCAACACAAATGTCTTTTGATAACAAGGGGCGTTTATGGATTGCAGTGATGCCCACTTATCCGCATTGGAAACCCGGAGATCCTAAACCTAATGACAAGCTCATCATTCTTGAAGATACAAATAATGACGGCAAGGCCGATAAACGGACCGTGTTTGCTGATCAACTTCATGTACCGGTAGGTTTTGAAATTACGCACGAAGGTGTGTATGTATCTCAACAAGAAAACCTGGTACTGCTTAAAGATACAAATGGCGACGATAAAGCTGATGTCAGAGAGATAGTCTTGAGTGGTTTCGACGACCATGATACACATCATACGATAAGCGCTTTTTGTGCAGACCCTTCCGGAGCGATAGTAATGGGGGAGGGGTTATTCCTTCATTCGGCAGTAGAAACTCCTTATGGCACGGTTCGTGGCACATGGGGCGGTTTTTTTCGGTTTAATTCTACACGAATGGAGTTGGAACGGTATGCAAACATCAGCATACCAAACCCTTGGGGAACCGCATTCGATTATTGGGGTCAAGACTTTTTTCTAGAGACATCAAGGCCTAGTTTGCGGTGGATGATGCCCTCGTCAATAAAGCCCTATTATGGTGAGTTTAGTCCTGCTTCAAAAGACTTGGTTCAATCAGAGCATCGCGTTCGTCCAACTTCAGGATTAGAGTTTGTTTCTAGCAGGCATTTTCCAGATGAAATTCAGGGCGATATCTTATTAAATAATACCATAGGTTTCCTCGGCACTAAACAGCATACCCTTGCTGACGACGGAACCGGTTATAAATCAAGACACAGACAGGACCTTGTAGTGTCGGAAGATAAGAATTATCGACCCGTAGATTTAGAATTTGCTCCTGACGGCTCGCTATATATTATAGACTGGCACAATGTTTTAGTAGGACACATGCAGCATAATGCTCGTGATCCACTTCGTGATCATGAACGCGGAAGGATTTTCCGCATCACTTATCCTTCAAAGCCATTGGTAAAGCCAGCAAAAATAACCGGGGCATCAATTAAGAAACTTTTAAATAATTTAAAGTTGCCCGAAGATCGAACTCGTTACCGTACTCGTCGGGAATTAAGAGGCAGAGAACCTAGAGAAGTACTTGCAAAGCTTGCAGTTTGGCAATCACGACTGGATAAAAATGACCCAAAGTACGAACATCATTTGCTTGAGGCGCTTTGGGTGAGTTGGGGGTTAAACAAGATCGATCAAGCTCTGCTACGACGGTTACTTCAATCGAAAGATTATCATGTAAGGGCAGCAGCGGTAAGAGCTGTAAGATATAACGCGCATCAAATTCGTGATCAGGTAGATTTATTAACAAAGGCCGCTTCAGACGAACATGGCCGGGTTAGACTTGAAGCAATTACTGCAGCTTCGAGGCTGGAAAAAGTTACTGGACTGGCTATTTTTAATGTAGCCGCAAAAAAGCCTTTGGATGATTGGATGAAGGATTCTTATGAAACTGCTGTTGCACGCTTTAATGGTAAAAAACAACCAGATAAAAAGGAAGAGATGATTGTTAGTAATGCGCTGAAAGGAAAAGATCTAGACCTCTATACTAAAGGAAAAGCGGTGTTCTTACGTGAAGGCTTTTGCGTTACCTGTCATCAAGTAGATGGGAAAGGTTTACCAGCTTCCGGATTCCCGCCTTTAGACGGCACAAAATGGACTACGGGAAACGAGGAACGTTTTATAAAAATTGTACTTAACGGATTGTATGGTCCAATTGAGGTTAACGAGAAACAATATTCCGGGCAAGTGCCCATGACTCCCTTTGGCGCCATGCTAAGCGATGAAGAAGTCGCGGCTGTTATCACCTATGTACGTAATTCATTTGGTAATAAAGCTACTCCTGTTTATACCGAAAAGGTTAAAAAAGTAAGAGAAGCTTCAAAAAAGAAAACCGGCTTTTACACTCCTAAGGAATTACTAGATATTCATCCTTTAGAGAAGTAATTGATAGCTAAGTTCTCAAAACATCAGAAACCAAAAGGTCTTTTTCAGGAACCTCAATTGGAAATTGACAACTGATTTGACTGCCTTTATCTTTTTTACTTTTGATTAAAAGTTTTCCACCGCATAGCTCAACGGATTCTTTAACGAATATTAGCCCTAAGCCAGTACCTTTTTCATTTTTGGTACCGCTGCTCGTATAAAGCTTATCTAAATTAAATAACTTACTTATTTGGTGTTCGGTCATACCAATTCCTTTGTCGGCTACAGTGATTGTAATAAACTCTTCAGTATTGGCCGCGCTAATTGAAATCGATTCGCCTACAGGAGAAAATTTAATAGCGTTGCTCAGTAAGTTTCTTAATATTAGTGTGAGATAGCTCTGATTAGCGCTTACCCATGCTTCAACCGGAACTTCATTAATAAGCGTGACTGACTTTTGAGATGATATTGGAGTGTAAAGGGTAATAATCTCTTCAACTGTATTGTAAACATTAAGCGGTTCAAAATGAATTTCTTGGGTAGACTGCATTTGCGATTTCGCCCAGCCCAGTATATTTTCGAGCAGTAAACTTAAACTGTTAACTGCGGGCTTCAGCTCTTTTATTATTATCCGGAAAACATCAGGATCACTCAATTCCTTTTCCATATTTAAGATCATCTCTAAAGAGGCAATAGGGCTTCTCATATCATGACTCATCACCGAGATAACTTTATTCTTGATTAGATTCAGATCTTCCAGCTTATTACTTTGCTCTTGAATATGTTCGTTCTTTTGCCTCAAAGACTCGTACAGTTTATTTTTAATTCTTATTTCACGTAAATAGTAAAATATAAATCCAATAGCTGCAAGACACAATACAAAGCTTCCGTATAAATAAGTTCTTTGCAAGTTGTTCTCTTGCTCTTTCAACTCATTTTTATTCCTTAAAAGCAGTATTTCTTTTTGCTGGCTTTCTTTGGCGAATTTATATTCCGTATCTTTTAATTGCTTAATGTTTTCGGCATTGAATAAACTGTCTTTATGCTTGGTGTAAACTTCCAGGTAGAATAACGCTTGACTAGTATTTCCCTGCTTTTTAAAATAACCATATAAACTTTCAGCAGCATCTCGCATTTTAGGCTTCAGATTTTCTTTTTGTGCCAGCTTTAAAGCCAGAAGCGCATACTTTACCTGCAATTCTGGTTTATTTGTTTTTTCATACACTTTACTTAAAACAATATAGTCGCCACTTAATGCGGTATTATTATTTTCTGCTTTGTCTAATGTTTCAGCTTGCAAAAGATAACTAAGTGATTTCTCATAGTGTTCTAAGGCGAGATAAGCATTTCCTAAATTCGTAAAACATTCTCCAAGACGACTTTCAACTCCTGATTCTTTTGCAACTTTAAGGGCTTTTTCAAAATGTGTGATGGCTCTATGATGGTCATTAAGCTTTGAATAAATTGTTCCGTTAGTGATATATGCTACCACCTTTAAATGGGCATCGTTTAATGTTTGATTAAACAATAACGCTTTTTTCGAAAATTCAAGGGCGCGCTTGTAATCTTTTTGTTCCCGGTAAATTTCTGATATGTTAATGCAAACGGTAGCTATCACCATCGTATCGTTCAATCGCTCGGCTAGTTTCAAAGCCTTATAGAAATGGTCGTTGGCTCTCAAGTATTCACCTTGGTAGATATAAATAATGCCGATATTGTTATGAGACTGGTATAAAACTCTATTGTCTTTATATCTTTCGGCGAATTTTAACGACAAGTTCTGGTAATAAATCGCCTCTGTCATCTTGCCTTGGTTTTGTACCATGAGTCCCATCTGGCTATAATTAGTGGCCAGTTGGCTTGGGTTAGCAACTTTATTAATTTCGATAGCTTTTTTGCAATTTTCTACAGCCTCTTTAAACATGCCTTTAATTGCGTACCCTACAGCCAGGCTACTATAACATAATCCTTCTCCCTTTTTAAAATTAATTTTTCTTGCCAATAAAACGCCTTTTTTAGCGGCATGGATTGTAGAATCAGCGTTTAGTCTTCTATATGCTTTAGAGAGCTCGTAATGCCATTTAACCTCATTGCTATCTTTTTTTTGCTTGTTTTCCTCCAACCTTAAAACCTTAATATTGGCTTGCTGTCCACTAACCATTTTACATAAAAATAAAACAGATATAAAAAGGAGGCTTTTACGTGTGATCATTTGTTTGCAAAAATCTTTGCGGCTTTGTCTTTTATAAGCTCGCAATTATTATATACTTTTTTTGCTCATTTAAGTTACAAAATTCCGATTTCTAGGATCATAGCCAATAATAGAACCAGCTAACGCTATTAGTTGAAAACCTCAGGTCGAAAATTCATGCCATATGGCCTGATGACTTATCTAATTCATTCTAGTAGTCTTCTAATAATCATACTAGAATTTTGATATCTGAAAGTTATAATTAACTTTGTAATTCAAAGTACTTTTAAGTTAATATTATGAATCTTAGAAATTTAATTAGCTATTTAATTAGTATAGTCTTTCTTCTGATTGGTTTACTGAATGTGTTTTACGGAAATGACTCTGAATTCGGAGTTTTTTTGATAATTCTTTCTCTTTTTTACTTACCGCCGGTAAATATTATTTTTGAAGAAAAATTCGGTTTTAGAATCACTATACTAATCAAATTTGTATTGGGTATTTTTATTATATGGGCTTCATTAGGGGTAGGGGAATTGTTTAGTAAGATCGCTCTTATGATGAAAGATATTTAATCTTATTGTTGATAACACCCAATCTGGCTTTGAAATTTCTTACATGTGTAAGAAACTGTAATTCTTTTTTATCTGCTGACAAACTGTTGTCAATGCCAGCTTCTAACTTCGATTCATAATTTAAAAAGCAAAATTATGGAGACTATCAAAGAAACACAGATCGCAGCAGTAATTACATCAGCAGAATTATTAGAACATTGGCAGGGGCACCGTAAACTTACCCGCAGAGTAATTGAAGCTTTTCCTGAAAAAGAGTTATTTAGCCATTCTATTGGAAATATGCGACCATTTTCGGCAATGGTGCAAGAGCTTTTGGCAATAGCAGTGCCGGGACTCAGGCAAATGGCTACTAATAGTTCGGAAGTTCTAAATGAGCATCTTGATCCGGGACATGATAAAGAAACCCTTTTAAAATTGTGGGATGAAGCAACTTCGGAGATTAACCATTATTGGTCTTTTATGACGGAGGAGAAATTTCACGAGAAGATAGTTACGTTTGGGCAATATGAGGGGACGGTGTGCTCTTCTATTTTTTACTTCATCGACAATGAAATTCATCACCGTGCGCAAGGTTATGTTTACCTGCGTTCAATAGGTATCGAGCCACCTTTCTTCTGGGAAAGATAAGCTTGGTTATGAAAACAGTCTTGGTATTTAAAACGTCGGTAGCAGATAGCTTTACGATTCATAAAATTAAGCCCATACTAGACAGGCTAATGCATAATGACGGAGATTGGAATTTTGACCTGGAGGATTGTGATAACATTCTCCGGGTCGAAACCCTTACAATTCAGGCCTCAGTAATCATTAAAAACATGGAAAGTGCCGGTTTTTTGTGTTCTGAACTTGAGGATTAGGACACTGTTACCTGCAATTTGTCCTGTATTTTTTCGATCAATTCGCCAACCTTAATCCGTAAACTGTCAGGCTCAATTATTTCAGATTTATCCCCAAACATTAAAAACCATCGCGCCATTCCATCGCATGCTTCACTACACATAAAAGTCATTTCAACCTTATCCCCCCTAAGTTTTTCAGATGTAAAACCATAATACTTGCGTTCGGCTTTTAGGTATCTGGCTATATCCTTGCTCACGAGTAATACGACTTTAGTATTTTGCTCAGGTTGTTTAGTAATCTTATAATCTTCGATACTATCATGATGATCCTTGGTGAAGGGAGCAGAGGTCCGTCGGATCTGAAACATACGATCTGTTCTAAAGTGACGATAATCTAGTCTGAGTAGGCAATACGCCATCACATACCAATAATTATTCTCATTAAATACACCTAAAGGCTCAATAATCCTGTCTACCAATTCATCCGAATACGATGATTGATACTTCAAAGCGATTTGCCTTTTCTCCGCTATACTATCCAGTAATACATCTAAAGCATCTGGGGTATGCTCGTTAAAAATTTCCTGATCTGAATTTATCCATATCTGTTCTTCGAGTTGCGCGACCCGATCTTTCGCAGAACCTTTTAAAACCGATTTGATCTTAAACATAGCCGATTGATAATAAGCTCCCAGCGTTTTATCACTAAACTTCTGCATAAGTTTTTCGGCAGCTACAAAACTCCCGGCTTCCTCTCTGGAAAACATAACAGGAGGCAAGCGGTAACCGTCCATCATAGAATATCCCACTCCAGCTTCTCCGGCTATAGGTACACCAGATGCTTCAAGCGATTTAATGTCCCGATAAATGGTGCGGAGGCTAACGCCAAAACGGTCTGCTAGGTCCTGTGCTTTCACCACTCTGCGAGATTGCAGGTGAATCAAGATCGCAACAATCCGGTCAAAGCGATTTAAATTCTCGGCATCCATCCTATAAAATTAGCATAAAAACAGTAAATCAAATTGAATATGGAAAGCACTATTCGTTTTTATGGAAACGACAGCCCCGCACTACACTCATACTACACAGGCATTAGCCTCTTGGCCGGTATCCGCTGCGTTCGGGTTTAGTAGGAAAGGGTTGAGGCTTTTGGACTACTTAAGAAAGAATTTCAGGAAATAAACATAACCAAGGCTAATAATATTTCTTCTCCCACTTATTAAAGTTTAAGCCGACTATTGCTAAATGTTGAAACATAATTTTAAAAGCAGTAAGTATATCGGCGGATAATTTTAAGTGCTTTACAAACCAGCCTATCTTCAATAGGTGAGATATAGTTATACACTTTAACAAAGGTAATAGGGCAGAAGGGTTTCCATTCTTTGCATTATAATAAATAGACATTTCTTCAAAATGCCCCAATTTAATGCCACTCTTCATAATTCTCCATGGATGAACGACTTTTGCCTCCAAAGTAAACAATATTGGCTCATTTATCGCCAGAATCCGGTCTCTCAAATCGTAATCCTCCAAGTGAGGATATTTGAAATTCTCATCAAATCCATTTAATTCATCAAATAAAGCTCTTTCAATTGCAAAATTGCAGCTTAATAGAAAACCTCCATTTGTGCGAGTGTTCCCGGGTGCTTTATATATGGGGCTTTTCATATTTCCTTCCCGTTCAATCCCACCCTCAAAAACCCTAATACCGGGATTACTGGTTATCAATTGACTATAATTCTCCAAAATATCTTCATTGGGGAGGCAATCATCATCCAGAAAGACCAGCCATTTACCCCTCGCTATCTTCGCACCATTATTACGGTTGGCGGCAGGACCTTTTTTAGGGCCGGCTATCCACTTAATGGATGGAAATTTCTCAGGAATCATCTTTTCAGCTTGATTAGCATGGCCGTCATCAGTTACAATTACTTCATATTCACTTGAACTAAGTGATTGCCTTTCTGGGTCAATTTTATATAGGCAATTCTCCAATTGCTCATTTCGGTTACAAGTAGGAATGATGACAGTAAATAGCATAAAATGGATAGATAACGATTGACTGTTAAACCGTTTAAACCCGGAAAAGATTGGATTAAAATAAAATAAATCTAACTTTCACTTAGCAATGCTTAAACTATCCCCAGCAATTCTATTCGTCAAAAATTTCGAGTAAGATCTTTTAATGTAATTAAAAAGATCAAAATCCTTCCAGGTTCTTACCTGCTCTACCAAAGGCCAAAATTCTTTCTTAAAATCAGGTAGTTCTTCATCTTTAATTGGAATGACTTTTTTAATGGTGTAATCATTAAAACGACCTGCTACTTCATAATAGTCGCCTTCTGATTGTGCAAACTTCGTAAATCGCCTTGCATGTCTTCCATCTCTGCTAAGCAGCTCATGAAAAAAGGTGATCGGGCTTCCTCCAAAAGGCGAAAGTAACAATAGGGGAGGTCTGCCATTGTAATAGATTCCTTTTTTCTTAAAAGACTTCTTCGCTTCAGCTAGTTGCTCTTGTCTTGATTCACCTTTTACTACGACCTCCTTCAATATATTAATCCGCTGGAGATGAACAATTACATCATTATAATTACTTATTGCTAACTTAAACTCCATATAATCGGGGTGATTTATTAAAAGCGTATCACCGGGCGATGTAACAATTGAAAATGATCCCTTAATGTCAGTAAGAACCTGGCTTTTTGATCTTATATTAAATATACTAGCATTAGTTACTCTCGTAGCCGATCCTTTTTGATATACTACACCATTAATACTTTGAGAAAATGTAGAGGTACTTATAAGTAGAAGTACTAACAAGGCGGGAGATTTAAGAAATCGCTTTCCTTTCATATACGAAGCTACAAAAAGGAGAGATGCGGAGGTTTTTTTTAACAAAGATTAACGAATCTCATTCGTTTAATTTAAAGAAAACCTTGAAAGTAGCACCTTGGTTTGGTTCACTTGTAACCATGATTTTTCCACCCAAGGTTTCGATTTGATTTTTTAGGATAAAAAGCCCTAGACCTTTACTGTCATAGCCGGAATGGAAAACCTTGTTCAATTGAAACACCTGGCTCCCATAGCGTTTTAAATCGATTCCAATTCCGTTGTCTGATACCTCAAGTACAATTTTATGTTCTTCTAGGTAAGTTTTAATTTTTATAACAGATTTTATCCATTTTCTTCGGTACTTAATTGCGTTGCTGATAAGGTTATAAAGAATACTTTCTAAATAAATCACCGGATAATTTAGTGTCTCCACTTGCAAAGACGTTACAAATGCAATTTTTTCTTTTTCAATTTGAACATTCAGCATGCTTTTTACTTTGAAAATAATTTCCTCAAATAAACATTCCTGAAAAGCAATACTGTCATTGAGCTTTAGTTCCAATATATTTACAAGCTGTTTCAATGTACTATCCAAACTTACACTGGCCTCTCTTAACATTGGCACCAAAACATTAGCAGTATTTCTATCTTCATCCATTAATTGCCCCATTTGCACAATATTGCCTACCGGACCTCTCAAATTATGAGCTACAATTCGGTTGAACTCTTCAAGTTGTTCAATTTTGTTTTTTAAACTAAGAGCAGTAACGCTCAGTTGTGCGTTCTTTGCCTCCAATTGGGTAATTAGTTCTTTTGTTTCGGATATATTAATAGCCTGAGTAATAAAAAATTGAGGCTTGTTTTCTTTTTTTATAATAGAGACGGTGAGTAGAGCCCATACAGTACTTCCATTTTTATGAAAATACCGTTTTTCCATCCGGTAGGTTTCAATCTC
>DASWMZ010000180.1:0-15977 GCA_036399495.1 Pedobacter sp. | reverse complement strand
TACCAGTTCTTCCAGGCTGGGCGGAAGTAACTGCAACTGATCGGAATCGTAGGGCTTAAAAACAGGCGTTGTTCCCATGCCTTTAAAATACGAAAAGAGGCGTAAATAAAAAAGAGACTATCCTTTTGAGACAGCCTCTTTCAAATATTTTTTTAGGATTTCTAATATAAGGTAAACTCAACACGTCTGTTTTTTTGACGGCCAATATCTGTTTTATTAGTGGTTATTGGCTGGGTTTCGCCATAACCGGTAGCTTCAACACGGCTTGGATTGGCGCCTTGGCTAACCAAATAAGATTTTACAGACTCTGCCCGATTTTTTGATAATCTTAAGTTGGCAGCATCGCTACCTACATTATCTGTATGCCCGGCCAACTTTAAGCTGAAGTTTTTAGCAACCAACAAATCAGCAACACGTTTTAAACTAGGGAATGAGCTTGGGCGAATAGTAGCTTTTCCGAAATCAAATTCAAGATTCTTAATTGCCTCAGCAACAACGCGTCTGTCTTCTTCAGTAACGACAACCCTTACCGGATTATTTATAGTTGTAGTTACTTTCAGTGGACAACCTGCGCCATCAACCTGGGTGCCTTCGGGAGTATCAGGACATTTATCAAAGTAATCGGATACACCATCTTTATCCGCATCATTTTTAAACCTGGCCCAGTCAGTCGTCATTTGCGCTAATTGAGCTGCATTTCGTGCTCGCTCTGCCGCTAGTTGGGCTTCGAGCTCATTATTGCGTTTAATGTAATCATACTCTAGTGCAGCGGCAGGATTATAAGTAGCCAGACGAGGTTTTGATCTAGACCCTAGAGAAAATTCCAATCCCGCGAAAGCATAAGAAAATTTATCGTTTTGCGGGCCATAATGGTATCCATCTAAATTATCCGCATCCACAAAGTTCATGGTATAAGCGAGGTCTAAACTTATAAAGCTGGATAAACTAACTTTAAAACCTGCACCTACCGGAAAGAAAACTTCATTCACAGCGCCATCGGGTTTGAATTCTGACACGGTTCCCACATTATCCGTAATAACCGGTTTGTAATTCAGCAACCCTGCACCACCAGTGATATATGGAGTGATTGTGCTTTTTCTGTTCATCCAATAAAACTGACCAATGCTCAAATTTGCAGTTAAACTTGCAGCAGAATGTATTTCGGTTTCATAAGACGAATAAGGACTCGGTAGTTCCGTGCCATTACCGAGCTTGTTTTCATTGTCGGCGAATAATTTCCCGCGGAAGTAATTTCCCTGTACACTGAATGCATGGCTAAGCTGCTTTTTCAAATAAGCTCCATAACCAAAATCAGTTTCCCAGTTGGTGAAGTCGTTCTTTCCAAATGGTGCAACGGGTGCTAAGGCCCCGGCGTTAATGCCTAAAGACCATGTTCTAAACGAACCGCCAGGTGAAAAAGGTGCAATGTAATCTGTTGTTTGAGTTGTGTCTTGCGCAAATGTGCTACTCGAAGCTAGAAATGCAGCAAGCAGGAGAGGTGTTTTAAGATAGTTTAGTTTCATAATACTTAAATTGTATCGCAATATATGTTATTTAAGTTGAGACTTGAAAATCTCAATCACACATATCAATAAGTATAAATTAACTTTTATCCCCCTTGCCGAATTTTATCTTACAACCTAGCATCAAACTATTCACCATACATGAGAAGATGTTCGTGACAATGATGGGTAAATCATCTTTCAAAAAGCCGTAATACGCCCAGGTTCCGGTTCCTAATACTAATATGAGCACCATAAAGGTGGATATATTTTCTGCACTCCGTTCTTTAATCGTTTTTACAACTTGCGGAATCATCGCGGTAGATGTTAATACCCCGGCGACTATACCGATAATTTCATTGCTAATCTTCATTGCCTTGCCGACAAGCTTTCAGGTCGGTTCCGGCATTTTCAACAGAATATAAGCCTTGCTTGTTTCCAAAAGAATTTGTTATGTAGGTAATAACAGCAGCAATATCCATGTTGGCGAGGTGAGTATCTGCAGGCATTATAGTGGAAAATATTGTGTTATTGACCGTAATCGTATCATTAAGGCCATATTTAACTATGCATGCCAAGGAGTTTTTATTTTTTATAAGGAATGTAGAATCTGTAAGAGGAGGATATAATTTTCCTAAACCTTCTCCCTTGACTCCATGGCAGTTGGCGCAATGTTGTGAATACACCTGGCTACCATTAGTATAATATCGGGCGAAATTTAATTCTGCTTCTGTTTGACAGGCTTGTAGTATAATCTGCAAGAACGTGAGCAGGAAGCAGAAAAAAATAAAGCTACTTCGCCTCATATTCTTCAAGCAAAATTTCCATGTCTCCAATCAGCTTTTCAACCTGATCGGGCTTTGTTCCATCGTAAGCACCTCTAAGGCGTTTTTCTTTATCCACTAAAATAAACCAGCCCTGGTGAATATATCCGTCACTAGCTTTTGAGTCTTCCGCTACTGCAACCAGATAGTTCTTTTCAGCAAGCTTATAAACCGAGTCTTTGGTTCCTTTAAGAAATTGCCATTGGTCTCCAGCCACATCTAATTTGATAGAGTACAACTTTAACTTAGATGGAGTATCATATTTAAAATCAATTGTATGAGATATAATACAGACCTTCTTATTGCCTTTAAATTTCTGATAAACTTTTAACATATTACGATGCATGGTGGGGCAGATCGATGTGCATGAAGTGAAGAAAAAGTCTGCGACATAAATTTTACCTTGTAGGTTTTTATCAGTGAAAACTGTACTATCCTGGTTTAAGAAACTGAAGGAAGGAATGGTTTGATAAATGGTATCTATAACCGTTTTACCGTCAACTATTTTTTCTACTGGTTCACGTTCGCCCAAAATAGGGAGACGTTTGTTGGTTTTATTACATGCAGTAAATAACAACAAACAAGTAGCTGCCATGAGATATTTCATCATTCGTATATTTTGTATAGCGATAAAAGCGGGTTTGCCAAAGAGGATACCGGATGATTTTTAAAACTATGAGTATGGCGCAAAAGTACCTGTAAAGCATTTTACAATCAAGGGTAATTTTAAGTGATTGTTTCCACTAATAATCTAAATTTGAATTATGGCACTTATAAAACAGAAGGTTGCTCTACAGGGCGTTCGATTTTACGCTTATCATGGTTATTATGAAGAGGAACAAAAGATCGGCAACGAATTTATTGTTGATATCGAAACTGAATGTGTTGTTGTTGAGAATCTGAGTGATGAATTAGGCGATACAATTAATTACGAACGACTGTTGGAAATTGCAGCTGCTGAAATGGTTATAAATCGTAAACTATTGGAAACCGTTGCTCACGCGATTTTAAAAAATATCACAACTGGGTTTCCTGAGGTTGATATGGCAAGAGTGGCAATCAAGAAATTAAATCTTCCGGTGAAAACCGAAGTAAAGAACAGCTTGGTTGAACTCACGTATTATAAAAATCAATAATCATCTTGCGGATTAAGATGGCTTACAATAAAGTAACTGCTCATATTATAGATAAAATCACTGCGATTGCTGGGAAAGAAAATATATTTACCGGTCATTCAGATCTCGAACCTTACAGTAAAGATGAAACCGAAGATCTGCAATTCTTCCCTGAGGTAGTGGTCAAACCTCAATCTGTTGAGGAGATTTCATCTCTAGTTAAATTGTGCAATGGACAATTGATTCCGGTAACGGCCAGGGGTGGAGGCACCGGTTTATCCGGCGGCGCGCTTCCTGTTCACGGTGGTGTTTTAATATCCCTGGAAAGGTTAAACAAAATTGTAGAAATTGATGAGCGGAATTTGCAGGCAACTGTTGAGGCAGGTGTAATTACGCAAGTATTTATGGATGAAGTAGCTGAGAAAGGACTGCTTTATCCTATAGACCCATCAAGTAAAGGAAGCTGTTTTATTGGCGGCAATATTGCTCACTGTTCCGGAGGACCGAGAGTTGTAAAATACGGAACTATTCGCGAGTATATTTTAAATCTGGAGGTAGTCCTGCCTTCCGGCGAAATCATTTGGACGGGTGCCAATACACTCAAAAATTCATCCGGCTACAGCCTAACTCAATTGATGATAGGCTCTGAAGGTACGTTGGGAATAGTTACAAAGGCAGTTATTAAATTGATCCCACGCCCTATGCATAACGTTTTATTAATGGCGGCTTTTTCAAGTAACGAACAGGCCTGTGCGGCGGTATCGGCCATTTTCAGGGCTGGTGTTCTGCCTTCGGCCCTGGAGTTTATGGAAAGAAGAGGTGTGGAGTGGGTAATTCAGTTTGACCGTATTTCATTTGATCTTAAAGATGGCGTCGCAGCTTACCTTTTGATCGAAGTTGATGGAAATGATATGGATGTGATATTTTCAGACTGCGAAAAAATTAACGCGGTATTAGAGATGAACAACTGCATGAATGTGCTCTTTGCTGATACATCTGCTCAGAAAGATGAGCTATGGCGAATCAGAAGAGTGATGCCTCATTCGGTTAAATCCAATTCAGTGTACAAAGAAGAAGATACCGTAGTTCCCAGGGCAGAATTGCCAAAGTTGATTCATGGTATAAAAGAGATTGGTTATAAATATGGTTTTGAGTCAGTTTGTTATGGACATGCAGGTGATGGAAACGTTCACGTTAATATTATTAAAGGAGGTATGGCCGAAGATGACTGGAAGAACACATTACCCGAAGGAATCAAGGAGATTTTTCAATTAACGGTATCACTCGGCGGAACCATTTCAGGCGAACATGGAATCGGATTGGTTCAAAAAGAATATATGTCTATCAAATATTCGGATGTACACTTAAATATCATGCGGGGAATAAAACAAGTTTTCGATCCCAATCGTATACTTAATCCCGGAAAGATATTTTAGGGATTTGGTTATGATTGCGCTTGATATTGCATCTGATGATTTAACAAAAATTGGTTTGGCCGTAATTTGCGGAAGCATTATTGGTTTTGAACGCGAGTACAAAAATAAGTCGGCGGGAATTAGAACGATGATTTTGATCTGCCTGGGAGCAACCATGTTCACTATAGTATCTCAAAAAGCCGGCGGATCAAGTGATGACCGAATTGCTGCCAATATCATTACGGGTATTGGTTTTATTGGTGCCGGTGTGATTTTTAAAGATGGTTTATCTGTTAAGGGCTTAACAACGGCATCCGTAATTTGGGTGGTTGCATCATTAGGAATGGTGATAGGCACCGGAAATTATATACTGTCTCTAATACTTACAGGCGTAATTATTTTAGTGTTGTCAATCTTTAGTTGGCTGGAGCTTCTTTTAGACCGTCTTTACACGCGCAAAATCTTCAACGTAACGCTAAAAGACGACTGTTTAGCCAGCTTGGTTGATCTGGAGTACTTAATTGCAGGCCACAAGCTCAATTACAAAAGACTAAAACTTACCAAACAAGGGAGTAAAATGCATCTGGTGATGGACGTAGCAGGCGGTAAAAAGCGTTTAGACAAATTTAATGAACTGCTTGTTCAATTACATTTTGTACAGGATGTTCTCCTCACCTAAAGCTTCAAAAGCAATCATTTTTTCGCGTTGTACTTCAGGAATTGCTGTCGGGCGCGCTTCTGAGAAATCGTAAAAAATGCAAACCGTTTTTCCCGTAGTGCAGAGTTGTTCGCCTTCGGGTCTCTTAATTATAAGTGCATATTCAACATCAAAACTACAATTACCTATACGTGCTGTTCTTACATAAGCATACACTTCATCGTTAAACTGGATTGGCTTCAAGTAATTAATTTCCGCTTTCCCGATAATCAGACCCTTTGATTTGCTTTCCCACTGGATAATTTTTTTCCAATATTCTGTATGTGCAATTTCGAAATAGGTCAAATAGATATTGTTGTTTACTATCCCAAAGGCATTTAAATCGCCAAAGCGTACAGGAATATATGTCTTGTAATTAAATAGGTCCAGGTTCATTTAGGAAATTTTGTCGGTGAAATTAGTTCGTTGGTGTCAATCTGACTTGTTATTCAACATTTTTTTCATGATTATGTTTTTGGTACAGCACTTGTTTTATAGCATCTGTACAACAAAAATATAGGAGGATTAACAAATGACACTTGTAAAATTTGCTAATGGAGCTCAAAACAAGGCTTTGAACCCATTCACCGATGTATTCGAGAATTTATTTAACGATTCATTCATTTCAGACCGCTTAAGTACAAAAGTACCGGCAGTTAATATCGCGGAGACGGAAAATGATTTTCATATCGAATTGGCTGCACCAGGTTTAAACAAGGAAGATTTTAAAATCAACCTTGACAAATACGTGCTAAGCGTTTCCGCAGAGAGAAAAACTGAAAATAATCAGGAAGGAAAGAGATATAATAAGCGTGAATACAGCTACTCATCTTTTGTACGCTCTTTCACCTTGCCTGAAACGGCGAATCAGGAAAAAATTTCGGCTGAATACGTTGATGGTATTTTAAACATCACGGTAGCTAAAAAAGAAGAAGCGAAGTCTCTTACCAGAGAAATCTCTATTAAGTAATTTGAATTTTGGGTTGATTAAGGCGCTTTTTTCGAAAGAAAAGGGCGCTTTTTTTATTTCTCTTGTTTCATTTCGTAAGTTTGAGCATGGCAAGAGAAATTCCTGAAACCAAAAGAAAAGCACTAAGAATAAATTTGGATCAAAGCGTTTACGGAACGTTTGCGGAAATTGGTGCAGGTCAGGAAGTTGCACGAAATTTCTTTACAGCAGGGGCGGCATCTGGCACGGTAGCCAAGACCATGTCGGCTTACGATATGGTTTTCAGTAACTCTATTTACGGGGTCGAAGAATCTGGGCGTTATGTAAGTAAATCGCGGCTCCAAAAAATGCTCGGTCATGAATTTGCGCTTTTAACCGAAAGGCTTATTGGCGAAAAATATGAAGGACGTAATTTCTTTGCATTTGCAAACACAGTAACTACCTTAAATTTCAACAAAACAAATGATCCGCATGGTTGGATGGGAATTCGTTTCCAGGCTACACCGGGCGGTGAACCGAACGATATAATTTTCCATGTTCGCTTGCTCGACAGCGATGCGACACTACAACAAAATGTGCTCGGAATTATCGGGGTGAATTTAGTTTATGGAGCTTATTTTCTAAGGAATAATATTCAAACGATGATTGAATCGTTGGTCGATAATCTTTCTATCGGATCAGTGGAACTGGACGTAATCAACCTTAGAGGGCCAGCTTTTGAAAATGCAAATGATCGGTTAGTAAACCTCTATCTTATAGCTAAAGGATTTTCAAGTGCAGCCATCTTTGATAGGAATGCTAATGCTTGCCAATCTAATGATCTTCTTTATAAGAAGGATATTATGATATTGAGAACCAAGTATAAACAAAAATCAACTCCCAATTTTGATTTGTTTAATCGTGCGGTAGATCAGTTTAAACGTTCTCAAAAAATAAAGGATAACAATGTTGTGGTGATGATTGAGGTGTTGATGTCGAACATGCTTGGTGAACAGAACGAACTGAGCAATGAAGATCTGGAACTGTTTGCCAAAAAAGCCGAAGAGTTAACCGCAACGGGAAATAACGTGATCGTATCTAACTTTACCCGGAACCATAAACTTGCTTTATATTTATCACGCTGCCGTCCAAGCAGTGTGGGGATTTCAACAAATATCGCCAACCTGAAACGCATTTTCGATTCATCAAGCTTCCCCGAAAATTATACCGATCAACTTTTGGCTTATGTCAGTGATTTGTTCAGCAGAAACGTAAAGCTCTACGCTTATCCGTATCTCGATAAAAACACGAATGAGATTATCACTACGCGTAATATGCCCGTTTCGGAGGAAGCCAAACCGCTTTTTGAGTTTTTGATCAAGAATAGTTATATCAGAGATATTGAGGACTTTGATGAGAAGGATGTTAAGACAGTTTAAGGACGCTTTTAACGTTTGAGAGATAAGTTCTCGAGCTTAATTATTGGCATGCTTTTCTCTTCTGTTTCTGTATGGAGACCCTTTTTCCGATAGAACCAGTTATACCCTCCGGGTTTCAGTACTTTCCGGATTTCATTACACGCGAGGAGGAAGCCGCTACACTAGCGGAAATCTCTTTAATACCATTGCATACTTTTATGTTTCAGGGTTATGAAGCCAAACGCAAAGTAGCCAGTTTTGGGTATGATTGGAATTTCGAAACCAGAAAGCTAACCAAAGGAAAGGATTTACCACCAGCATTCACTCCTCTTATTCAAAAAGTAGCTGCTCAGTTATCTATTCCATCGCAGAACTTTGCAGAGGTGCTGCTTACAGAATATCCTCCTGAATCTGTCATTAACTGGCACCGCGATGCGCCGCCCTTTGATATCATTGTCGGTATTTCATTGTTATCCGATTGCACGTTTCGTTTCCGACCGCATGATAAAGAGAAGCAGCACCGAGGGGGTACGATTTCGCTGCCAGTGAAACGGCGCTCGCTTTATGTAATGAAAGGGGAGGCGAGGACGGAGTGGCAGCATAGTATTTTGCCTGTAAAGCATGTGAGGTATTCGATAACGTTAAGGACGTTAATGTAGAGTGATTAATATGTTATGTCGCTAAAGCCTTACGAATTAATCACTTTTATGAGATTTAAGGTTTAAGCATCTTCCTTTCTTTCCGCTCATGGCCGCGGAGGGGTCTAGTAACTTTTCCTTGATGAAAAGTTACCAAAAATCAAGAACACAACGAATGCTCAGCCGCCGTTCTGTTCAGGCCACCGCTCGCACTTTGGTTGCTTAAGATAGGATATGTAAGGTTTTTCTGTCTTTGGTTAGTGATGTTTCCCTCGAACAAAAATGCAACGCGATGATAGTTTTGGCGCCATATGCTCCCAGTAAGGAAAACGTCGTTTAATCCTGTTTTGTCGATTTGCGCGATGCCCGAGCGCTGGCCTGGCAAGAACGGCGGGCCAGGAGTTTTGCCTTGTGCGGCTGAAGCTTCGTTCTTGCCTTGGGTTTTTGGTCCTTTTGGGCTCAAGCCAAAAGGACTAGCCCTCCCGCGGCAATGAGCGGGACGAGAGCACCTCTCCATCGCACAGACCTAACCCATAAAAAAATGCACACAATCTCTCGCAGGCATCTTTATATATTATCAAAATGATCTATCACTCAAACCACCTATTCACCTCATCCTTACTCGGTATCCCAATCTCCAACTTCAACTTCTTCCTCATACCCCCCAAATCATTAAACACCTTATTCGGATTCCCCGCCTTCAACTCCTCCACACTATTAAACCCCATCTTCATCAGCACCGGCACCCATTCCGCCGGAACCCCAATGGCCGTAAAATCCTCCACCGACACAACCTTCGCTTTTTTCTCAGGCCTCATCTGCGGGAAGAACAACACCTCCTGGATGGTACTCTGATTCGTCATCAACATCACTAAACGGTCAATACCGATACCCAAACCAGCCGTAGGCGGCATACCATATTCTAATGCACGAAGGAAATCCTCATCCATCGCCATCGCCTCCTCATCTCCTCTGCCAGCCAATAACAGCTGATCCTCCAAACGAGCACGCTGATCAATCGGATCATTCAACTCCGAATAGGCGTTCGCGATTTCTTTACCATTTACGAATAACTCAAACCGCTCTACCAAACCCGCTTTACTGCGGTGCTTTTTAGCCAGCGGAGTCATCTCCACCGGGTAATCCGTAATATATGTCGGCTGAATCAGGTTTGCTTCCACCTTCTCGCCAAAAATCTCGTCGATTAATTTACCCTTGCCCATGCTCGGGTCAGTTTCAATGTTCAGGCTTTTGCACAAGGCACGCAGCTCATCCTCATTCATGGCCGAAACGTTTACCCCCGTATACTTCTCAATCGACTCAAACATAGTCAGCTTCTCATACGGACCGGCAAACTCCAGCACATGCTCGCCCATCTTAACTTTCGAAGTGCCATGAATCGCCATTGCCACCTTCTCCAAACATTCCTCCACCATGGCCATCATCCACACATAATCCTTGTAGGCCACATAAATCTCCATCGACGTAAACTCTGGGTTATGCGTGCGGTCCATCCCCTCGTTGCGGAACATCTTGCCAAACTCATACACCCCGTCAAAACCAGCTACGATTAAGCGTTTCAGGTAAAGCTCATTGGCGATGCGCAAAAACAACGGCATGTCCAGGGTATTGTGGTGTGTTTTAAACGGACGCGCCGCCGCCCCGCCATGCACCGGCTGAAGAATCGGCGTTTCCACCTCCATCCAGCCCTGGTTATCAAAATAAGCCCGCATGGTGTTAATCACCTTGCTGCGGTTCATAAAAATCTGTTTTAAATCCGGGTTCACCGTCAAATCCACATAACGCTGGCGATAACGCATCTCCGGGTCGGTAAAACCGTCGTAGATGTTGCCATCATCATCACGCTTCACAACCGGCAGCGGCTTCAGCGATTTCGCCAGCAGCGTCATCTCGCTTACGTGGATAGAAATCTCGCCCGTTTGCGTAGTAAACACATAGCCCTTCACACCCACATAATCGCCAATATCCATCAGCTTCTTAAACACGGTATTGTACAAAGTCTTGTCCTCGCCCGGGCAAAGGTCATCACGTTTCAGGTAAGCCTGCACGCGGCCCGTACTATCCTGCAGCTCGGCAAAACTGGCGCTACCCATAATCCTGCGGCTCATTATCCTGCCCGCAAAGCTGATGTTCTTATACGAAGTCTTATCCCGCTCATAGTTATTCTTAATATCCTCAGCGGTAACATTTACCTCATACGCCTCGGCAGGGTAGGGCTCAATGCCCAGTTTAAGAAGCTCCAGCAATGCCTCACGGCGTAATATTTCTTGTTCGGAAAGGCCGATACTCATGGGTTGTCGATTGAATGTGTTGTTTGTAAGAGTTTAAAAAATATAGCAAACGGCATAATTTCAGCTTCAAAAGTACAATTTCCGAAGCTAGTGTCAATGAGTTTTGTCTTTTTAGAAAACGGAGGGTTTGGTCTTCTTAGGAGAGTGCAGCCCCGCACTCTGCTCATACTGCGCGAAGGCATTAGCCACGAAGGCCGGTATCCGCGGCGTTCGGGCTTAGGATGGGAAGGTAGTGCCTCATGGCAACTTGCGATAAAATCGAAGATCTCGCTGCATCCTTGTTTACAAACGAAACGATTATGGGGATGCCTTGAGAAAGCATTACTTCGCAGTCGGAAACTTCTGTATTTTAAAGCTTAAGGCAGCCATAAAATATCTTGTTAAACGATTTGTCTGGCTGCTGGTTGTAGCATTAGGGTCGGCTGAAAACGCTACAACTGTATTCTGATTAAGTAAATCGAAGCCCTGTATTCTTAAGGTTCCACTTCTATTAAAAAATTGCTTCTCTAAATATGTGTCAATAATAAAAGGATTAGCATTTATTGAGCCGTAGCCCTTATTTAACCTCTTGCTCAGATCAAGCCCCACAATAAAGCTTTTTAAAAAGTAGATCTTTCCGCTTAGGTCGTAATTCCATGTGGTTGCTTTAAAAGAGTTATTGCCGGCGACAGAATATTTTACCGAAGTAGCTGTATAGCCGATACTTGGATTAAATTCCACATTCTGGTTTGGATTGATCTGAACCCTCATGTTTTGTGAAAAAGACCGGTTCTTACTTAAGTTTTTTACACTATTGGCAAAAGAGACGCTATTTGCGTAACCAAGCCCCCCATTTAACGACAACCGATACTTTTTGGTAAATAATGGCTTTCCCATCGAATAGTAGACATTGGTGGAATAAGAACCATTGGTATTAACATAACTGGTTTCTTCAATAGTTCTCCTCGTCGAATCTCCTTTTATGATGAGGTCTTCATCATATCTAAAAGTGTTATTAGTAATTTGATTATTGATCAAGCTTCCGGTAATAGCGGTGCTAAAAAAGAATCCCGACTTGATATCGGTTGTATTATATCCTATATTAATAGATTGTGTAAACGCTGAGTTTAGTTTTGGATTACCTGTTAGTGGTCTTAACGGGTTCGAAATATCTTTAACGGGTTGAATCTGGTTAAATGCCGGTTCATTAATATTCCCATCATAGTTGATGTTTAAAGAACGGGTTTGGCCAAAATTGTAATTAAATCTTGCTGTGGGAAAGAAGTTCAATCTTTTTCTGTAAAGAGGTACACCGTTGGGTATCGTATAACCTTTTAACATAGTAGGCTGGGTGGTCATACCGATGGTATAGTTATATAACTGTTGCCTGGCATTACGGTAACTTAAACTAACACGATTAGTGTATAAAGAATAATTATAACTATTACTCAGTTCTTTATTCATGATGGCTACACCGTTTTGATATACATCGGTAATTAGATTCTGTTTATAATCTGCTATAGAGTAAGTATAAATAAAATCAAGATTGCCTGTCTTTCCTAAAGGTTCGCTGTAAGATATCTGGGCGTTCGAATTCGTTTGTTTATTTGTTGTCCCTGTAAAACGGTGCGAGTTTGAATCTACACTTGGTAACATTTCGGAATTATAATACTGAAATAAATTCTTAGTATTTTGACCGCTGCTTTGATCAGAACTATTAAGTCTAAGATTAAAAGAAAAATTTCTTCCTGTTTTTTTAAAACGGTGATTATACATGATATTACCACCAAACGTAGGCGATGTTGAATTGCTTACTGAATTTGTGATTAAGTCTTCTCTGGCTCTTAAGGTTTGTTGTTGAATTAAAGTGGTGAAGCCTTCAGATTCATTTTTTCCCATATCAAATGAAGGTGTAATTTGCAGGTAATTGTACTCATTAATTTTATACTCAACATTAAGATTAGTGTTGTGATTTTGATTAGATGTTTCTGAATCTGCAACAGTGGATGTTTTAAGTATATCTGATTCGGAAGCACCGAAACGGGAAGTTCTAAGTGAGTTTGAAGACGCGTTACTAGTAACAAGATTATACCGATAACTGCCATTTACGGAAATCTTTTTAGTCAATTGGTCCCGGAAGTTAATTCCTCCACCAGTTGTATTATTAATCCCTCCTCCACCTCCAAAACCGCCGCTGCTTCCTCCCATATCAAAGTCGAAAGGTGATGCATTGATGTTATTAGCATTCAGGCGTATATCGATTTGGCGATCCTGATTTAAAATTTGACTTGATCCGCCAACCCGGAAGCGGTCTTCATTACCGCCGCCAACCTGGCCACTAATGATATGCCCTTTCATTCGATCGGGCCGGATGGTTAAATTGATGATTTTTTCCGGAATGCCTTGCTTTATACCGGTAATATTAGCGAGGTCACCATAATCATCAATAATTTGAATTTTATCGATAATATCAGCAGGCAGCCCTTGGGTGGCCGATTTTACGTCGCCACTAAAGTAATCCTTCCCATTAACCCGTACACGTACAATACTTTTCCCCTGTGAAACTATCTTGCCATTTTTGTCGACTTCTACACCGGGTAATTTCTTTATAATGTCTTCAACTATAGAGTTCTCTCTTACAGGAAAATCTTTAGCCCGATATTCAACTGTATCCTGCTTTATTACAATAGAGGGATTGCCTGATACAATTACTTCGTTTAAAAGTTCGCTATGAACTTTCAAGATAATCGGATCGAGACTAACCGTTTTGTCGGCTGTTGGAAAGGTATATTTTTTTATAAAATCACTATAGCCAAGGCTGGTGGCGCTTAACACAAACTCAGACGATTGAACAATTTTAAAATTGAAACGGCCCTCACTATCGGTGCGGGTTAGTAGTGTATCTTTAGCTGAAGTTAGTTTAATAGTAGCGGCGATGACGTTAATTCCAAGAGAATCCTGCACCATCCCGTTAATCTCACGTATATTTTGTGCAACGAGATTTTGTAGAATGCTAAGAAAATAGATAAAAAAAAAAGCTTTTTTCATTCCCACAAAGCTGAAGGCTTATCAATCACAGACTATCTACACTTAAGCATACTTGTTATACAAGAACTCGTAATTTTCACTGGTAGTTGATAACAAAGCTATAAAATTCTAGATTTGATGTGAGTAAACCTATATAATAAGGCTACCACCTGACCAATGGTAATGTTTTTGACTAGTTGGTAACAATATCAACAGAAGTAAGGTTGCTTTCCCATCGAATAGTAGACATTGGTGGAGTAGAACCATTCGCGTTCACATAACTAGTTTCCTCAATTGTTCTCTTGGTCGAATCTCCTTTTATGATTAGGTCCTCTTCATATCTGAAAGTGTTATTATTCAGTTTCGGGTAATACCCGTACAAAAAATTCAGACTTGATATCAATTGTATGATGTACTATATTGATTATCTAAAAGAAATTCACTTGAATTATTGAAAAAAGAATTCAGTATTAACAAAAGATAAGGACTCCCCGTAAAGAAGAGTCCTTATACACCATCGCAAGTTTAGTCAGCATCTAGAGAGGCTTAAACTTGATATCAGTCAAGGGCAAATTACCACCATAGGTACTGCCCGCATTCTTTGGCATAAAAGATGCACCGGGACCACCAGGAGGATTAGTAATGTTTGAGAGTTGAAAAGTATAATTATTACCACTGCTAGTGACAGTAACACTACCTATTCCACTCCGACTTGAAGTATCCCAAGTTACAGGTGCACTTGTGGTAACATAAACAGTAATAGATCCGCCATAGTAAGGCACGCAAGAAGAGCTAAAACTCACGCTTGTTATTTTGGGTAGTTCGTTACATTGGGCATTAAAAATACGTGTTTCTCTACAGGCGCCGTATTGAAGGTAGCCATCTATTGGGGCGGGAGGAGAGTAATAACCATAATTATAGCCTTCCGGAACGTTACACTGAGCTTTTGAAGAAAGAGAAGCACCCAATATAAGTGCAAATAAAAATACGCCTTTGGCGAAAAATAATTTAGTAAATTTCATAATGTTTTTTGATAAATGTGAAAAAAATAGTTAGATGATGTACTTGCAATAGGTAGGGCAATATAAAAAGAATATTATAACTTCCAAAGTTTTTTAAACTTTCCAAGATTTTTAATTTCACCATATGTAAATTTATTAACTAAAGAACCCGCTGTTCGATATGTTCCGCAGGGCATGTCGAACTATAGATAAGAAAGGGATTTGTAATCCCGTCCGCAGCAATGCCCAGTGTAGTCCCTTGTGCTACTCGCGAAAATCTGATAAATTCGTGTAATCAACGTTACCGGCTGAACGCCATCGCTATAAAAGAACATGAGGAAATTGAGGATAATATTAATAGTTACAGCAATAGCACTCTTTTTTCTTGAAACTCTCTTGGAGCTTTCGAACGTTGGCCAGAATTGGGAACTTTTTTGGGTTGTCCTTAAGCGATGGGATTTTAAATACTCCTCCTTTGTTATTCTTTGTCTATTCGGTTTGGGATTTTTAATTGCACTCATACCTTTCAAGAACAGCAGGTATAGAACAAAAGCATTTTTTACCATACCCATCCTTTTTATATTATTTTCAGCTTACTATTTAGCTGGTATGGTCGACTTTTATTACGGACTTTCAGAAGACCACAATTACTTTACGGCAAAAAAGGATATTAGCAATGGTAAGATTCAGCTTCTGGCTGCTGGATTACTCGTTGATGAATCCACTGAAGTAGAAAGAGCAAGGGACTCTCTGTGCTCGGTATTCGGGTTTAAATCAGTATCTGTAGGCTGCATCTCTTCTGAAGGGATAGAACGATATAATGAAACGATGAAAGATTTTCTGAAAGAAAAAAATGGTAAGGACTGGGAAAAGGTTTTCCATAGAGAACTTGACATAGTCAGAAACCGAAATAATCAAAAATCTCCAGCCAAAAGGTAGATTTGCAGCTATGCTGTTCAACCTCATCCTGTACTATCCCAATCTAGCCTTTAGGTTTGTACTAACCAAATAATCACAGTTATTAATTTTGTTATTGTTGTAAGATTTTCTTTTTGCTTCTTTTTCTTTTGTTAATAAGCTGTGAATTTTGTGGAAAGGTTAACTCTGACAGAGGGACACTA
>DASWMZ010000179.1:0-4451 GCA_036399495.1 Pedobacter sp. | reverse complement strand
ATCAACTTATCAGCATCAACACAGTCTCCACCATTCTTTGCACAGAATATAAACGTCGAGCATTTCACTGAAGGCAAGTCGAAATTCCGATCGCCAGCCGGACCTGTTCAAGATAGTTGTTTATAGACAATGATTCTTGTCTACCTCCCTTGCCTGCGCCTCTTCTTTCGTCCCAGTACCTTAAATCAATTGATTGCTGCAAGGCGATGAAGCATTTTTGTTTGTTTACAGGGATGCAGGCATAAACTTGCGCTTTACCATCTTTAACCCTGTCTTTGCGGATTGTAAAGTGGATTCCGAACGATTGTGATGTTTTCATAAAATTTACTTTTCAAGTTTCTTTCATTTTTACATCCAGTTTTGGTAAAAAAAGGTAAAAAAACCGAGTTAAAAAGCGGCCGAAAGAGCACATTTTTCAACCCAATTTTCGATGGCTAAAATTGTTTTACAATCGATTAAGCCCCTTTTATTTACCTCAAAGGTAAAAACAAAAAACAGGTAGTCGGATTGGTAACGAGCAGATTGATTCTCTTTGAACTTACTTGAATTGAAATTTTACAAAAAACCCCGTAAATGGGTGTATTTACAGGGTTTTCCGATTTTGTTCACTTGTTTGCACCTGTTTGGAAGGTACTTTGTGCGCCCACCTGGGCTCGAACCAGGGACCAAAAGATTATGAGTCTTCTACTCTAACCAACTGAGCTATAGGCGCCGCTAACCGTGGTTCGCGTCGCAAATCTAACTATTTGATGTGATTATTAAAATAACTTCTCAATAAATTAAACTTAAAAAAATCATCTGACAATCAAAACATTGTGAGATATGCCCATGTTTTGTCGATCTAATACGCTTCCTGTGATTCTTAATTTGATTTAACAAATCTGCCATTAACAGCAGGTTCCTTAATTCCGATTTTATAGTCATAAAATCCCAATCCAGACTTTAATCCCATTTCTCCAGCCTGTACCATTTTACTTAATAAAGGACAAGCTTCATATTTTGAACTCTCAAATCCCTGCTCCATTACATTCATAATCGCCAGGCAAACATCAAGTCCTATAAAGTCAGCCAACTGAAGTGGTCCCATTGGATGCGACATTCCCAACTTCATCACTGTATCAATTTCCTTTACGCCCGAAACACCCTCGTGCAAAGCAAATACTGCTTCATTTATCATCGGCATCAAAATACGGTTTGCAATAAAGCCAGGCGCATCATGTACTTCAACCGGTACTTTTTCAAGTTCCAATGCAATGTTCATTACCAAATCAGTTGTTTCCTCTGATGTTTGCTTACCTCGAATCACTTCCACCAGTTTCATCATCGGAACCGGATTCATAAAATGCATTCCAATAACTTTTTCGGGTCGTTTTGTGGCAGAGGCAATTTGAGTAATGGAGATAGAAGAGGTATTAGAAGCGAGAATGGCGCTACTTTTACATGAAGTATCCAGATCTTTAAAAATATTAATCTTGATGTCAAGGTTTTCGGTAGCAGCTTCAATAACCAGATCAGCATCGCTTACAGCTGACTTCAGATCAGTAAAAATGCTTATGGAATTCAGTGTGGCTGTTTTATCTGCTTCGCTAATATTTCCTTTGCTTATCTGCCGGTCAAGGTTTTTGCTGATCGTTTCCATCCCTTTAATTAAAGACTGGTTATTAAGGTCATACAAAGAAACTTTGAAACCATGCTGGGCAAAAGTATGTGTAATACCGTTTCCCATAGTACCAGATCCAATTACGGCGATCCTCATGATGTATGATGTTAGTTTACAAATCGATCAGCTTTCCTAAAGCTACAATTTTATCGCGGTTTAATTCATCGCAATAAGGTAGTCGTCCAATTACCGGAATATTAGAATGGTTTTTTATCGCCAATTCAGAATAGTAATCTTCTCCCCCATTATATATAATTCCCTTAACGGGGATGCCTTTACTTTTAAACAATTCCAGACTTAATAAAGTATGATTGATGCTACCTAAATAGTGTTTTACAACGAGAATCGCCTCTGCGTTAAGCATTTGTATCAAATCGATAACGTAATCTTTAGCATTAAGCGGAACCATTAATCCGCCAGCACCTTCAATAATTAACGTGTTGGATGTTGCCGGACAAGAAATATTTTCAAGACTGATTTCAACGCCATCTATTGCAGCCGATTTATGCGGCGAATATGGCTGCGTTAGCCGATATGCCTCCGGATGGAAAACAGAATCATGATTCGAAATTAAGCTCTGTACTTTCATCGAATCAGAGTTATCTAAATCTCCCGACTGGATGGGTTTCCAATAATCGGCTTTCAATTTTTCAACGAGAATAGCAGCTATCAAGGTTTTGCCTACATCGGTTCCTATCCCTGTAATAAATAATGGCTTCATAAAAACTTCTCAATGGCTTTGACAAGATTAGATATCTCATCGTCGGTATTAAAAGTATGTAAACATATACGCAACCGTTCTTTTCCTGCCGGGACGGTGGGGTGGAGTATCGCCCTAACATCAAGCCGCTGTTGCTGCAAAGCACAGGCAAGCTTTTTAGCGTGAATATTTCCTGCAACAATAACACACTGAATAGGTGAAAAGCTCGGAATTATTTGGGAAGTGATTCCCGCAGCATATGTTTTAAACAATTCTATTTTTTGATGGATAGCTGCGATATCAGATCCATCTAGATATTTATACGCCATTTTCACACTTAAATGTGTGTAAAAAGAAGCAGCAGTTGTATATATAAATGATCTGGCAAAGTTGATAAGGTACTTTCTTAAACTGTTACTCCCTACCACACAAGCGCCATGGCAGCCCAGCGCTTTTCCAAAAGTTATTACTCTGGCGAAAACTTTGTCAGAAAGTCCATTTTGCTCAACCAGGCCCCTACCCTTACTTCCAAATATTCCAACGGCATGTGCTTCGTCAACAATTACAACAGCAGAATAGGCATCCGCTAAAGCAATTATTTCCGCCAAAGGAGCCATATCGCCGTCCATTGAATAAATGCTTTCGATACCTATAAATATTTTCCCTTTTGAGATTTTCAGTTTATCTTCTAAACTTTGTAGATCGTTATGTTTAAAGGCATACCGGTTTGCATTACTCAATCGGGCACCGTCTATAATTGAGGCATGAATCAATTCATCCAGAATAATGGTGTCGCCCCTATTAGCAAGGCATGAAAAGAGACCAACATTTGCATCATAACCCGAATTGAAAATTAATGCCGATTCTGCCTGATGAAAGACTGCAATTTCCTTTTCAAGATCTTCGGTGAATTGATCGTTTCCGGATATTAATCTCGAGCCGGTAGCACCTACAAAATGACTATGATCCAGATTCAGCTCTTCTAGTAAGGTTTTTTTAAACTGTAGCGATCCTGACAGACCAAGATAATCATTTGAACAAAAATCTATTAGGCCTTCACCCACAGACAAGGTTCTTAAAGAACCATTATCAGTTCTTTCCTCGAGCTTTAGATCAATGTAATTGTTAATTTCTTCCAAAATATAAATCGCTTATAAATAAAAAAAGCGACCCGTAAAAGTCTCTTTTTTATTCAAACAAGGTTTTGTTAACCTTTTCTATTTCTTTTACCATCCTTATGTTCTTCGCGGTGGTTTTTCATTTTTTCTTTGCGCTCTGCTTTTAACTGAGTGTAGGCGACACGCTGCTTTTCATCTAAAATGTTTACGATTTTCTCATCGCTTGTTTTGAACTGCTCTTTAATTTTTGGTCTTGAAACGCTTTCCTGATCTTGTCTAATCTTATTTAAAGCCTGAGCACGTTCCAAATTGATTTGATAAATCTGAGTCTTCTGCTCTTTCGTTAAAGATAATTTCTGATCTAAAACATCTGTCATTTTTTGAGCCCTTTCTTCAGGTGTTTTTAACTCTCTTTTAGCTCTTTCTTGTGAGAAACCTGTTGCGCTTAAACCGATAAACAGCATTGCGCTTAAAATTAATTTTTTCATTCTATCATTATTTTAATAGATAGAAGAATCTGCACACAAATGGTTTAATTGTAGAATGTTAAATAATGTTAAGACGCTTATCAAATTAATAATACCGGATTTATAAAAAGTATTTGGCGTGCCCAGCCCTGGCTGGTCGGGCTATTCGCTTCAAGTCCTTTCCGCCTAAGGCGGCTGCGGGCTTTCCGCTGCTATCCCTCACGCTTCCCTGGCAACACCGCTAATTTCCATGTTAGTTGTTTCCCGTTTTCAATTGTGCGATAGATTTTTGCATTTGAGACATCATGGAAGTTAAACTTTCCATAGTTGGTTCTGCAGCGGGCGTCGGAAATACGGTTGAGATGTATGCTTTCGATTTCCAAATTTCTAAAATATCTTCTGTCGCTATCGTATAAGGATCAAAGACAGGATTATCGGATACTAGTTTTAGAGTTTTATTTTCCTTGAATTTGCTTCCTGCGCGTTTGTAAACTACTCCATCATCT
>DASWMZ010000178.1:0-12395 GCA_036399495.1 Pedobacter sp. | reverse complement strand
GCCTTTATAAATGTTTTTTAGACTTAGCAAGCGGTCCATATACAAAGCTGCTAATCCGCTTCGCTTTAGAGTGCCTAAATCACCGCCAGAACCTTTTACCCACATCACCTGAGTATCCTGCCCGGTGAGAGGGTCCTTTTCTATAACCTTGCAAGAAGTATTTCCGCCGCCGTAATTGGTTAATCTTAAGTCCGCTCCCAAAAGGTTCGAACGATAGATTAGAAGAGCAACTTCATCTCCGGCGAGCTTAGCAGCTTCGGCCTCGTCCCAGAGATAGCTTACATGTTTGAAGCTTGTGTTTCTTGTTAATTCTGACATTTTTTGAAATGAATTACGTTAAAGAGTTACCATATCCAACCAATAGAACCGATAATATAATAACCGCTATGCCTGTTAAAATTGTGACGTATGTTTTCCTGCTCACACCTTTCCATTCATTAAGAATGAGTCCCCACATGTTAGAAACCAGGATGATAAAGGCCATGTGAAGTATCCATGAACTGGCGCCATTACCAAGCTTACTTTCTCCCATCCCATAAAAGAAAAACTGCAGGAACCAGGTAGTGCCGGCCAGGGCAGAGAAAATGTAATTTCGGGTAAGCGGAGTTTTTTGATTCCCATAATCACTAAAAGTTCTGTTTCTGGCGTTCAAAATCATACACCAGATAAAATTTGTGGTTAAGCCACCCCAAAGCACCACTACAAAGATTACGTTGTTTTGAAACAGGGGATTTGCTCCGTGCTGAATAGCGGCCCCGGCCATTGATTTTCCGGCTTCAATTCCGAAGTTGAAACAGGCACTCAGAATACCTGAAATTACTGCGACAATCAGTCCGGTGGTAATATTAAACTCTTTTACGCTTTCCTGCTTCTGCTCGGTTGAAAGCTCATTCTCCTTCATCATTCCGGCTTTGCCACAGATAAAAATACCTAAGAGACATACGGCTACGCCGAATAAAACTACGTTTCCGCCTGTACTCTGAAGCATGGAAGTAAAGCTTCCCTCGCTTTGATTTAGAACTACATCACGGAAAATTGGTGGCACCAGGGCTCCGAAAGCCGAGGTAAAACCGAGTGCTACGGACATGCCCAGCGACATGCCCAGATAGCGCATTGCAAGGCCAAATGTAAGGCCGCCTATGCCCCATAGGGCTCCAAGAATATAGGTATAGAAGATGGTCGTGGAATCGGTTGTACGGATAATATCCATAAATCCGGGAACAGTCAGCCATGCAGCAATCAGTGGTACTATTAACCAAGAAAATAGTCCTCCTACAATCCAGTAACTCTCCCATGCCCAACCTTTTACTTTCTTGTAAGGCAGATAAAAACTTCCGGAAGCGAAACCGCCTATAAAATGAAATATTACTCCAAACAGTGCTTGCATACAGGTTATATTGGTTATTGTAACGACCTGGTAAAAGTATTTTTATTGATTAAGAAGTGTACCCTGTAGTATCCTGCCCCCCTGTAGCAGGTCATTAAATAGGCTTGCTCTTAAAACTTTAGATAAATACTAAAGAGAGTTTCTTCTGATTAACGAAAATGGATTTTTAACAACCTCGTGGCGGTTTTCAAGGATAAGTTTTGCTGCTGTTACTCCCATCAGGAAGTGGTCGGTAGAGATTACCGTAATACCTTCTAATAGGATTTCTTTTAAGGGAGTATCGTTATACGACAGAATTCCTATGTCTTTTCCAGGTTTTAAATAGTTCTCGTTACACATTTTAATAAGGGCAACCAAGTCCGGCTCTTCAATAACCACATAAGCGTTCCCTTCATCAATTGCAGCAGACGTATCGATACCATGAATTATTTCATATTCAAAGTTATGCTGACTACAGAAAAGTTTAAAACCCTTAGCAATTTCGGTGGGGTAGCGAACCAGCCTGGGAAATATTAAAATTAACCTCTTGTATTTATTTAAAAGGTTTAAACCATCATTCAAGGCTTCAAAAATATCTTTCTCGAAGTTTTGAAAAACGGCAGAATATTGATGAGTTGTATTTTCAATTTGTTTATCTAAAATAATCACTCTCTCTCGCTCTAATTGTGCGATAATCTCCACTGCTCTGTCGTTATCTTTATAAAAATGTGGCATGATCATGTAATAATCATAGATGCCCTGGTTTTTGGTAATAATCGTATTAAGGATGTCGACGTTGGAGTGATGAACACTAAAATCGATAACAGTATCGTTCCCGAGCGTTTCAATAATGCCATCATAAACCTGCTTTTTATGTGTACTCAGCTTATTAAAGATGAGCAGCACACGCAGAGTCTTATCCACATCGACCCTATTAATGTAATACCCCTTTCCTTTTACAGATGTGATGATTCCTTTTTTCATCAAATCTTTATAGGCCTTTTCGACGGTATCTCTTGACAATAAATACTCTTCGCTCAACTGGTTTATTGAGGGAATGCGGTCGCCTAATTTTAAACGCTTCAAGGATATCAGATTAATAATCGCATCTGATATCTGGATATACAGCGGCTTATTATCCTGAAAATATAATCCTAAATCCAATTTCATGTTGAGGAAATATTCGCCGGAAGGTAATAAAACTTATTTAACCACCATTTGGACCATAAAGTAGTAGTATTAGGAGATTTATCGTTTGAGCCATTTATAAAGCCTTTATACAGTCACAGCGAGCATGTTGTTAATAATCGTACTTGGAGATAATAATGGTCTAAAATTGTACGGTCAAATGACTTTTCCAATTCTGCAACCAGCTAATTCTGAATAACAAGATATACTAACTCACCACAATGCTTCCTCAATTAACCTTAAAAACATACTGTCCGGAGCCGGCTTCTACTTTAATATAGTCTCCCTGCTTGCCTGTAACTTTAAGCCCTTTGATCCCCGACAGCCGTTTACCTCCTTCGGTGATTAAATCAACATTTTTTGCAGGAATGTAAATACTGCCAGAGGTATTTGCAGGTATCTCCACATTTAAAATTAACTGATTGTTTTGAAGCTGCCAGCCCGAGCTCGCCTTTCCATAATAAGTATTTAAATCAGCTTTAGCATAAGTTATTCCCTTACCTATATGCGGCATAATTTTGATTCTTTTATAGCCAGGTGCATCCTCAGAGAGCCCAGCCATGTTCCGGTACATCCAATCGCCTATGGCACCGTAAGCATAATGATTAAAAGAATTCATAGCCGGGTCCTGGAAAGTAGAGTCGCGCTTTATTCCATCCCACCTTTCCCAAATAGTAGTTGCGCCCATCTTTACAGGAAACAACCATGAAGGATAGGTTTCTTGCAAGAGGAGTTTATAGGCGATTGAATCATATCCGAAACGCGACAATACATGACACAAATAAGGTGTTCCGAGAAAACCGGTTGTAAGATGATTATTATAAGAAGCGATATTATCTGCCAGTCGCTTAGCAGCTCCAGCCCTCATGTTTTCGGGTAGAATGTCAAAATTAAGCGCCAGTGTATAAGCAGTTTGCGTTCCTGAAGTCAATCTACCATTAGGTGTTAAATATTCTTTTAAAAAAGCACTTTTAATGTCTTTGAGGATGGTGCTATAGGTTTCAACGTCGTCAGTTTTCCCTAACACACCTGCAGCGTTGATAAGTAACTGCATTGAGTGTGCGTAAAAGCATTGAGCAATAAGAAATTTGTCTGTTATGGCTGCAGAACCGTGCAAATCACCTTGTGGACTATAAAAAAGCCAGTCACCCAGATGCCACCCCTTATCCCATAAATTATTATTGGTTTTTTTCTGAATGTAGTCTATCCATGCTTTCATGCTTGGATATTGATCTTTCAGTATTTGTTTATCACCATAGGCCATATACATATTCCACGGAATGATAGTAGCTGCATCAGACCACCCCGCTACCCGGCCCTGATTACCCAGCATATTGGGTATCACCAAAGGCACACCTCCGTCTGGATGCTGTTCTGCCGCCAGGTCTTTCAGCCATTTGGCAAAAAAACTGTTCACGTTCATATTGAAAGTGGCTGTACGGGAGAATACCTGCGCGTCTCCGGTCCAACCCATACGTTCATCGCGTTGCGGACAGTCGGTTGGTATTTCTACAAAGTTTCCTTTCTGACTCCATTCAATGTTATGCTGTAATTGATTTACCAGGGGATTAGAACAAGTGAAGTTGCCGGTACGCTTCATGTCCGAGTAGAGAGCCACAGCGGTATAGTTTTCAGGCATTAACTCGCCTGACAAACCATCCACTTTCACGTACCTGAAGCCCTGCCAGGTAAAATGCGGCTCAAAAGTTTCTTCCTCTCCGCCCTTCAAAATATAGATATTTTGTTGCTTCGCCTGTCTCAGATTTTCGGTGTAGAAATTTCCTGTTTTATCCAACACTTCGGCATGCGATAAGGTGATTTTATCACCAGTCTTGCCCTTTGCCTTCATTACCACCCAGCCAACCAGATTCTGCCCAAAATCTAGTACTTTCTCTCCTTTTGGAGTCGTGATGATTTTAAAAGGCTTAAATATTTCCTGCTTCTTTACAGGCTCGTTTTCGGTAGCTATAATGTTTTCTTTAGCATGGTTCTTCACTTGAACGCCGCTCCAGCTGGTATCATTAAAGTTAGCCCTTGTCCATCCGGTTTGTTCTTTGCGTGCATCCTGTGTTTCTCCATTGAAGATTTCAGAATAACGTATTGCCCCGGTAGATGATTTCCAGGTTTCATCAGATAAAACTATTTCTGAACTACCGTCTTCATAATTAATATGCAATTGAAACAACAAACTGATGTCTTTTCCATAGTGGTTATTGCGGTTATAATAACTTAATATCCCTCTATACCAACCGCTGCCAAGCAGTACTCCAATGGCATTCCTGCCTTGCGTCATCAAGCCGGTTACATCGTACATTTGATACTGAAGGCGCTTATGATAACTGGTCCAACCAGGTGTCAAATAGAAATCGCCTATGCGTTTTCCATTGATAAACGCTTCATACATTCCGTGTGCAGTGATATAAGCAACAGCTGATTTCACTTTTTTGCCCGCAACAAATTGCCTTCTGAACAAAGTTGCGGGGCGAGATACTGTATCTTCCTGATAACCGGCCTCAATCCACTTGGCTTTCCAGTCTGACGGGTTTAGCAAGCCTACCATCCAGTAGGCCACAGGGCTCCAGGCTGAAGCCTTTCCATTGTTATCCCAAACCCTTACCTGCCAGTTATATTTAACACCCTGTTGGAGTGAATCACCCGCATAAGGAACATGAACAGATTGAGAGGAAGATACCTTACCGCTGTTCCAAACTACATTGCCAGGGTTACGGTTACTACCTGCCGCGCCCGCACTAACCTTTATTTCATAGGCAGTCTGCATTATATTTCGCTTTTGGGAGGTCAATTGCCAACTTAAACGGGGTTGTGTAACGGCAATACCGATAGGGTTGGTTTTATTTTCGCAAAGCAGGTTGCTTACTTTCACCTGGGCCATGGTTTGCAGGCCAAGGAAAAGGGTATAAATTAGGATGCAGATCTTATTCATCATAAATCAATGGTCTTTGAGGTTATGGCCTCATCAGATAATACCAAAGGAGGTTAAAGATAAAGATGACAATATCTTTCAATTTCTGCATCCTGCGGTATCCTGTCAATAATCATCTACGCTAGTTCAGCTGTTTAATTATCTTTCAAGATACTGCAAGGTACTGCATGTCACAAGCCTAAAAGCAACCTGACGTCATAGCTCATTCGTCACTACTATCATAGTACAATTGCTCGTGAGGAATATCTATCGGCGCCATTCTACCAGGAAGGATATATTTTAGCTGCAGGTCTGCACCGCCTGCTTGTTGAAAATATTGTAATCTGAGGGGATAAAAGCCTTTCTTCAACGGCACTAAGAAAGAATGTGGGCTGTCCGAACCATGCAGGCCGTCATAATTAATTATGAGTTTATCTTTTAGATAAAGTTTGCTCCATCGTCCGAGGAAACTCAAAGAAGATAATACCCCTCTTTTTTTTTCGAGCATACCTTTACGAAGCATACCGAAATTATTTTGGAAGGTCCTCTATGGGTACTACACTTTGGTTTACTGAACAGGAGCTTGAACAGAGTATGCTGGAAGCCATTATCGCCTGTGGACAATACACCGCTTGTTGGAATTTGCTTGAATATATCCAGGAAATAAAAGCAGATAGTGCTAATACCACTCAAGCCCATCAACACTTAATCGATCTTGAACCTGTATTGAAACAATATTGGAATGATTTTCAAACTGATCCTCTGCGTTTGGTACGATAATTTTATTAGCGGATTAACAGAAGGTTACGATTTAATATCATTATTTATTCTTCTTATACCCTTGCTGATATTGAATTAGTCAACAATTCTAAAGATATACAAAAAAACATCGATCTTTTAACTATTCCAATCTTGAGATATTCTGTACTCATGAAAGTTTTTATTTTACAACTCTAGATATCTCTAATCTACAATCCGAAATGCGCCATCGAAGGACCTGCAAGTATATTCAAAGAGGCCAGTGCTACTATCTACAGTAGCTAGAGTTTGACTCAATTTCGTTAGATACTTTGAGTTTTTTTATCACTATCTAAAACAGCAATTCGCCTTAAATCTTCAATAAACTGGTTCGACATTACTCCGTCCGGGGGTACTAAACGGAGAATTGTCCGAATTTGGAAAGGGTTGCTCATGAAAAAGCAGCCCTTTTTTGTTGATTTTCAGCACGTTATCATAGAAGGTAGGATTTATAAAAGCGGTTCTAAATGACCCGTTACCCCATAGCAGACTATCTTTGAACACCCCACGAATTAAGGTATGCTTCTGGGTTATGTTCCCTTTTTCATAAATTTCATGTAGGTTCCCTAAGTTTGGCAGTATACGATCAAAGATATAATCAGTATTGTCAATTGTTTTTTTTGCACCATTTAATTGATACTCCAAAACAGCTTTCTCTTCCTTGAATTTTTGGAACCAAGTCTTGTAAGTAGTAGCCTCAATTTCGTTATTCATCAAGCGCTCTTCCAACTTGAATATTTTCTCGTTAATTTCCTTTAAAGCTTTTATTTTATCATCATCTCTTTTTCGCTTTAACTTCAAGGGTTCGACCAATAGTGCTTTGGTAGTTTCACGCAAAAATCTGATTTGATGTGGTTGAAAGCTTAATGCTTTTAATAGTTCTTCGAATTTGGTGTGTAAAAGGTCACCTGGGATATTGATATTAGTATGTGTGGTGCATCGGTAGTACAAATAGTACTGCCTCCTACCTTTGGTCCAGCCTGCAGTCATGCTTTGTCCGCACGAACATTTTAATACCCCTCGTAAGGGAAAATCTTCAGCCGGTTGTATACGTGTTCTCCGTTTAGTTGCATTAAGCATACTTTGAACAAGCCAGTATTCCGCTTCAGATATAATCGGCTCGTGAATTGCCTTGACGTATTTCTCTGGAAGATCCTGAAAGGCAGGTACTTTTATCAACCCTGCGTAAACGCAATTTTGTAAAATATCTGATATTGCGCTTTTTCCAGTATAGGTGAAACCGATAGCCTTCACATTTTTATAAATGATATACTGTGGTACTCCCAAAGTGTAGTCTCTAAAGATTCGCTCCACAATCTGAGCTTTCGGACTATCTAATTCAATCAGATTTCGCCTGGTTCCATCAATGATATTTCTGTAGCCGAATGGTGCACGACCTAAATACCTGCCGTTTTCTTTTGCATTCCTTACGCCTTGTTTAGTCCGTTTCCTGATGTTGAATAGCTCCTTATTTGCCATCATATAATCGAGGGCTCTTTTCATAAATACATCTGGGTCAGATGTATCGAGATCGACACGCTCACTTGTAGAAAGCACTTTAACACCGTGTTTCTTTTCAAGTTCGGCGATTTTCATTAAGGCTTCCGGCAGGTTTCTGCTAAATCTATCGTGATCTAGTACTATTAAGTACTGACACCCACCCTTATACTTCTTTAAATAGGCTTCTAGAGCTTTATAATCGGGACGGTCGAACGTATAGCTGGATTCACCATTATCTTTAAATACACCTAAGACATTTAACTTATTTCTTTTACAGTATTCTCTGATTGATGATTCTTGGTATTCTAAAGATTTTGATTGGTCTTTAGAGCTGAGTCTCATATATCCAATTGCATTCATAACTTTTCTTTCAAAATGATTTCGACAATGACGTTTGCTATTAAAGTTAGCAAATTCTCCTCGCTTTCGCTGATGTTTTTTTCATTTTTTTTGCTCTTTTGGACGGGAATTCCAAAGTCTTCTGTAAGTTGATCTATAACTAAAATAGGTCTTGCCTTAGGGTTTTTCTTGTTTGGAAAGCAGTCCATTTGCAACGGATTATTCTTCAAAAATGCACCGCAATTGAATGGTTAACTCGCAAGGGTGACGCAAGGTGCGAGAGAAAAATACGGCGAGATTAACCTGCTTGTTAAACTTCTGTTTGCTTACTATAAGTTCCTGAGAAGTTTATACTATGTCTTTGTGCATCGGATCGTTGTTTAATTATTTTCCGCACCTACCGTTTCCCTTGCGAACTACAATAAACTAACCTCCTCACTTTTGCTATCAATTCAGAAAGTCTGAAGAAGATTCGCAGCAGCCGAACGGGAAGTACCGGCCCTCGTGTAGTGGGCAGCAAGATGTATTTTCGTATACGAAAATATCTTGCCGTCCTTGAGGCCGCGACTTCGCTGCGGAACTTGCGAAGTCTTACAACTCTTTAAAAATATTTGTATGCCGAGGAAAAAGCTGTCAAACCCGGAAGATATTTTAAGTAGGCCAATTATCATCAGAGTAACGGAAGAGCTGTTTGCCAGACTTGAGAAGCTCCAAAAAGAAAGCGATTGCAGTTCAGTTGGAGAAGTTGCAAGAAAGATCCTTGCTCAGAAAAAGATCAATTGCTTTTACAGAGACATCTCTTTGAATGCACCCATGGAAGAACTGGCCCTGATCCGAAAGGAACTCAAAGCAATTGGAATTAATATCAACCAACAGACTAAATACTTCCACACCAGTCAAAGCAGTGCTGAACGGGCATTCTATGTAATGAAGACGGCCGACTTGTATAAGAAAGTAGATGAAAGGGTTGATCGCTTGCTCATCATCATAACCAAACTAGCTGAAAAATGGTTGCCAAAATCATAAGCGGCAAGAGTATTAGGGGGATGCTGAATTATAATGAAAATAAAGTTTCAGAATCGAAGGCGCAGCTTCTTTTAGCCAGTGGCTTTGCGGCAGATGTTACTCAAATGAGTTTACATCAAAAGCTACAACGATTTCAGCATTTAACAATGCTAACGGGAAAAGTAAAAACTAATGCAATTCACATTTCTCTCAATTTCGATGGTCAGGATAAACTCAATTCAGAGCAACTTCAACAAATCACCATCTCGTACATGGAGAAAATCGGTTTTGGTGATCAGCCATATTTGGTTTATAAGCATAATGATGCCGCACATCCTCATTTACACATTGCAACTACAAACATTAAATCTGATGGCAAAAGGATCGATATTCATGATATAGGCAGGAAGCTATCGGAGCCGGCTCGAAAAGAATTAGAGGTTGAGTTTAATTTGGTTAAAGCCGATGGGAGGAGATTAAGCAATAGCCTCGGGATTAAGGCAGCTGACCTGACCAAAGTCGACTATGGCAAGAATCCTACAAAAAGAGCTATCACCAATATCGTAAATGCTGTAGTCAGTACCTATAAATTCACCTCTCTTGCGGAATTGAACGCAGTACTTAAACAGTTTAATGTTGTTGCTGATCCTGGCAGAGAGAACACCCTAATGTTTCAGAAGAACGGCTTGATGTATAGTATCATCAATGAGAAAGGGGAACAGGTAGGTGTCCCAATTAAAGGGAGCAGTATCTATAATAAGCCTACTCTGGCGAATCTGGAGAAACGGTTCTCCCAAAACCATGAAAAACGATTGGCTCTTAAAGAACCATTGAAAGAAACCATCAACGAAATATCAGATAAATACATCACAATAACCAAAGCCACATTCATCTCCGAACTGGCAAAGGACGATATTAACGTGGTGTTCAGGCAGAACGAACAAGGCTTAGCTTACGGAATTACGTTCATAGATAACCACAGAAAAACTGTATTTAATGGAAGTGACTTAGGGAAAGGCTACGCTGTTAAAGCCATCATGGAAAGGTTTGGTACTTCAGACAAACTAGTCAAGCCAGAGCTTAAAACATACCTCAAACCTCGCACTGGAACCAACTACTTAAAAAAGGACGAATCAAAATCCTATCTAATCAAACCGGACGAATCAAATCTTCTTAAAGGCTTCCTATCAAAACCAACACAAGATTTTGCTTTTGGATCACTTCCGAAAAAGAAAAAGAAGAAAAGCGGTCAGACAAATGACCAGCAGCAATCACTTTAAAACCGAGAGAAATATGCAAACCGGAGAAGATACCCAGGGACTGAGAAAGATTATTGACTTAACAAGGACGATTAGCTTAACCATCTTAAGCATCCATTTCTATTTAACCTGCTACCTGGCCTTTCAAAAATGGGGTTGGACTGCAGACATCACCGACCGAATACTGACAAATATCTCTACCACCGGATTGTTCATGGGTATCTTAAAACCTAAGCTAGCAGCACTCTTATTTCTTCTTATATCACTGATGGGAGCGAAGGGCAAAAAGGATGAGGACACCAGGAAAGAAGCAATAGCGGTATACATAGGTGCAGGCCTCTTCCTATATTTTGTAAGTGTTTTATCATTTCACCTACAAATAGCTCCACAGCTTATTGCAATTAGCTATATCGGCATGACATCAACAGGCTATTTGTTGATTCTTTCAGGTGGAGTCCGTCTAACCAGATTGCTAAGCGCTGCTTTGACTAAAGACATCTTCAATACAGAAAACGAAACTTTTCCCCAGGAGGAAAGACTTTTAGAAAACGAGTACTCTGTTAACCTCCCCGCTGTTTATAACTTAAAGGGTAAACGGCGGAAGAGCTGGATAAACCTTATCAATATGTTTCGTGGAGTTCTTATTGCCGGCTCTCCGGGAGCAGGGAAAAGTTATTTTGTTATCCGGCACATCATAGACCAACATATAAAAAAAGGCTTCACTATGTTTCTGTACGATTTCAAATATGATGATTTAACTAAAATCGCTTACAACAAGCTCTTGAAATACAAGAAGAACTATAAAGTAGCTCCGAAATTTTATGTGATCAACTTTGATGATTTGAATCGTACACACCGGTGCAATCCTTTACACCCTGAAAGTATGGATGATATCACGGACGCGACAGAAGCCAGTCGAACAATCATGCTCGGCCTCAACCGTGAATGGATCAAAAAACAGGGTGACTTCTTTGTTGAATCGCCGATGAACTTCCTGACGGCAATTATCTGGTATCTGCGAAAATATCAAGGTGGAAAGTACTGCACTTTGCCGCATGTTATCGAACTTATGCAGGTAGATTATGACCGGTTATTTGCTATTCTGGAGCAAGAGGAGGAAATCAAAGTATTAATCAATCCGTTTATATCGGCTTACCATAATAAAGCAATGGCCCAACTTGAAGGGCAGATAGCCTCCGCTAAGATTGGCCTGGCAAGGTTATCATCGCCGCAGTTATACTATGTCCTTTCGGGAAATGATTTCACACTTGATATAAACAATCCCAAGGAACCTAAAATAGTTTGTGTGGGCAATAACCCTCAGAAGTTACAAATCTATGGAGCGGTACTTTCTTTATATATCTCGCGAATGATAAAGCTGGTTAACAGGAAGAATCAACATAAATGCAGCTTAGTCTTTGATGAGTTTCCCACTATCTATTTCAATAATATAGATAGTTTGATTGCTACCGCACGAAGTAACAAGGTTGCTACGACTCTTGCCGTGCAAGACTTTAGCCAGCTTAAAAAGGATTACGGATCGGAACAGGCAGATGTAATCACAGGCATTGTTGGTAATATTATTAGTGGGCAAGTAACTGGCGATACCGCAAAGTCTTTATCAGAGACTTTCGGCAAGATTGTACAGGATAAAAACAGCGTGACTATTAATAGCAGTGATACTTCCACTACTAAAGCTACACAACTAGACCACGCTATTCCGGCATCTAAAATAGCCTCACTTTCTTCAGGAGAGTTTGTTGGGATTGTAGCAGATAATCCTGACTGTAAAATTAAGCTTAAGGTGTTTCATGGTGAGATTAAAAATGAACATGCGGCAATTAAGCAAGAAGAGAGCAAGTATAAACAGATACCGGTGTAAGCTCCCCCGTTTTTTGAGCCATTCAAAAGTTGACTCGCTAATTTATTAATTCGGGTAATAAATCCATAGGTGTTTTGAAATTTAGTGCCTCATGAGGTCTGTGGTAATTGTAATCAACCATCCATTCATCCGCTT
>DASWMZ010000177.1:0-54458 GCA_036399495.1 Pedobacter sp. | reverse complement strand
AAGTAGAAGAAAGGAAGAACAAAATGTCTGTCATTAATGCCGTTAGGAACAAACTAATCTGGAGAGTATTTGCATGTGTTAGAAACAATAAACTTTATCAGAAAAATTATCAAATAACACTTGCATAAACCATAGAAATCGGGCGTTGGCCTAGTCCTTTTTTCCTTGATGAAAAAAGCACCAAAAAAATCAAGAACAAAAAAATGCTCGGCCGCCTTTTTGTTCGGGCTACCGCTCGCGCTTCGGTTGCTTGAGTCTTTGATAAGAAGGAAAGTTCTTTTGGGCACTTGCCAACCACCAATGCCGAGTTTTCGCTTTAAGCAAATTTTAAAAAATGTACTTTTGCGCCATGGCAAGCATCAAACCTTCGGTTCCAAAAGGTACAAGGGATTTTTCAACAACAGAAATGGTAAAACGGAATTATATTTTCGATACCATTAAATCGGTTTTCCGGAAGTATGGTTACCAGGAAATACAAACTCCAACCATGGAGAATTTGGATACCTTAACGGGGAAATATGGCGATGAAGGGGATAAGTTGATATTCAAAATCCTCAATTCGGGAGATTACTGGGAGAAAGCGGAAAGTCAAAGGCAGAAAGCAGAAAATTTCGAGTTTAATTCTAAAGTCTTATTGCCACTGATCTGTGAGAAGGCACTCCGCTATGACTTAACCGTGCCGTTCGCTAGGTATGTTGTAACGCACCAAAACGACATATCATTTCCTTTTAAACGCTTTCAAATTCAACCCGTTTGGCGGGCAGATCGCCCGCAAAAAGGCCGTTACCGGGAGTTTTACCAATGCGATGCGGATGTTGTTGGTTCGGATAGTTTACTGAATGAAGCTGAATTTATTTTGATCTATGATGAAGCCTTAAGCAAACTTGGCTTAAAAGATTTCACGATTAAAATCAATAACCGTAAAATTTTATCAGGTATAGCAGAAATAATCGGTAAACCGGAGTTGATTGTCGATATGACGGTTGCGATAGATAAGCTGGATAAAATTGGCTTTGAAGGTGTTACCAAAGAACTTATCGAGCGAGGCTTTACAAGCGGTGATATAGAAAGATTAAAACCAGTAATCCTTTTGGAAGGCAGCAATGAAGAGAAAATCAAAAACCTAAAAGCCGTTCTTAAAGAATCTGAAACTGGTCTAAACGGTATCGCCGAAGTCGAAACCATTTTTACCTACATCAAAAATCTCACATCTCATATCTCAAGTCTCAGGTCTACCATCGAGCTCGACATTACCCTTGCCCGCGGCCTGAATTATTATACCGGCGCCATTTTCGAAGTAAAGACCAACGAGGTTGCGATGGGCAGCATTGGCGGCGGCGGTCGTTACGATGACCTTACCGCGATGTTCGGTTTAAAGGACTTAACAGGTGTTGGAATTTCTTTCGGAGCAGACCGGATTTACGATGTGCTCGAAGAATTGAAGCTCTTCCCGGAAAATGCACAAGAGACTACTAAAGTGCTTATTACAAATTTTGATGCGGAAGCTGAAAGCTATGCTTTGCCAATCTTGACTGAGCTGCGAAGCGCAGGTATTGCTGCTGAGCTCTATCCATCGGCGGCGAAGCTGAAGAAGCAAATGAACTATGCTGATAACAAGCAGATTCCTTATGTAGTGTTAATTGGAACGGAGGAAATACAATCTGGCCAAATTACTTTAAAGGATATGAAAACTGGTGATCAGTTAAAGTTGAGCCGGGAAGAATTAATAGTTCAAGTAGGCGCCTAGGACATTTCAATAGCAACGATTACTTGCAATCTAAACCCGGTTGCAGCGAAAGCCCGCAGTGAGCCGCAAGCTTGTGTATGGGAAGCGAGGACTAATAGCGGAAAACGGGGCTAAAATTGCCATGAAAACTTTAGTTTCTTTTCTTATTAAGATGCGAAGGCGTTGAAGATATAATACACCAATGCAGCCAGTAAAGCCGAAACAGGTATGGTTAAAATCCATGCCCAAATGATGTTGATAGTTACCCCCCAACGCACTGCCGAAATTCTTTTTGTGATACCAGCGCCCATAATGGAGCCTGTGATGGTATGTGTGGTAGAAACCGGAATGCCTAACGCCGCAGTACCGAATAAAGTTACGGCGCCTGCAGTTTCGGCAGAAAAGCCTTCGAATGGTGAAAGCTTTGTTACTTTTTGACCCATTGTCTTCACAATTTTCCAGCCTCCGCAAAGGGTACCAATTGATATAGCTGCATGGCAGCTTAGGGGAACCCAAATTGGTAGGGCTTCCATTCCAGGGATCACTTTAGAAGCAATAAGAGCGGCACCTATAATTCCCATTACCTTTTGAGCATCGTTACCACCATGACCTAAACTGTATGCCGCCGCCGAAAGTAATTGTAACCGGCGGAAGATCTTATCTACTTTAGATGGGTTGGCCCTTTTGCAAAGGTGCATGGTGATGATAGATATGGTATATGATAAAATCATGCCGATTAAGGGTGCAAGCACGATAAAGTAAAGCGTAGGCATTACTTTGGAATAGCGCACCACGTCGAACCCCGCATGAGCAACAGCCGCCCCGGCAAATCCGCCAATTAAGGTATGTGATGAACTTGAGGGGATTCCAAACCACCACGTAAGTAAGTTCCATGCAATTGCTGCGGTTAATCCGGCCCCTACCACTGTTAAACTAATGGCGGTAGCATCAACTGTCTTGGCAATGGTATCGGCTACATGAAGCGGGAATATGAAGTAAGCGACAAAATTAAAGAAAGCCGCCCAGATTACGGCTGTTAAAGGTGAAAGCACTTTGGTTGATACGATGGTAGCAATAGAGTTTGCCGCATCGTGAAAGCCATTGATAAAATCAAAAATAATTGCCAGCGCAATTACCACGATAAGAAGTGTTGTAATCATTACCGTTTTTGATTAGGCGTGTTTAACCAGAATAGACTCCAATACGTTTGCGGCATCTTCGCATTTATCGGTGGCGGTTTCTAAGGCCGACAAAACTTCTTTATACTTAATGATAACCTTTGCGTCTTGCTCAAATTCAAATAAATCGGCAACAGCTCTTTCGAATACAGCATCGGCCTGATTTTCCATGCTATTGATACGAACGCAGGATTCTGCGATAAGACGAAGGTTACGCAGGTTTTTTAATTCTCGGATAGCTTTATCAAGATCGTGACAGCCCTGAAGAATCAAACCTCCCAATTCTTTCATTGCCGGAGTAATGTCGTTGATTTTGTAGAGCTGAATACGGGTAGATGATCCGTGGATATAATCGGCAATATCATCTATAACACTAGCCAGTAAGTGAATGTCTTCGCGATCGAAAGGCGTGATGAAATTTTTACCAAGTTCTAAAAAGATTTGGTGAGTAATATCATCGCCAGTATGCTCTAAATCTTCGATTTTTTTAGTAAGAACTAACTTTTGTTCATCATCTGTGGAATTTAATAACTCCACTAAAACCTCTGCAATCCGAATAAGATTTGCACTTCCTTTTTCAAACAGAGGGAAGAATTTCCTGTCTTTGGGAACAAAGTACTGTAAGATGTTATTTAATGACATATCCGCTTCTTAAGGTTACAAAGGTATTACCTTAATGTTAACTTAATGTTAACAAATATTAAACGGGGATGATGGCCGGCATCACTCTTTCAAGGGTAAAGGCAAATGTAGTCCCAACTCCTTCGGTACTTCTTACGGTGATAGTTTGCTGATGGGCTTCAAGAATATGCTTCACGATTGCGAGGCCAAGACCGGAGCCTCCGATTTGCCTTGAGCGGCTTTGCTCAGTTCTAAAAAACCGCTCGAACAGTCTTGGTAAGAGTTTTTCTTCAATCCCCATTCCACTGTCGGTTACTTCTACAAGTATCTGATCGTGAAGTTCAAAAATTTTGATCGCAGTGAAGCCGTTTTCATTACCGTATTTAATAGAGTTATCGACCAGATTAACCAGAACCTGGCAAATTTTATCGCGATCGGCGTTTACCCAAACCGGGCTGTCGTATTTTTCTTTAAAGATTAGCTCAATTTTATGTGCCTGGGCTTTATGTTCCATTTGTTCGATCACGTCTTTAATAAGAAGTGCGATATCGAACTTTTCGAAATTAATGGGTGCTTCACCGCTTTCCAGCCTAGAAATTACGTCTAAATCTTTTACCAGGAAAGTGAGGCGATCTATATTTCGGGATGCTTTACTCAGAAAGGACCGGGCCAAATCATGGTCGTCGAGTGCATCTTCTTGTAGCGCTTCAATGTATCCCTGGATTGCGAATAAAGGGGTTTTAAACTCATGTGAGATGTTCGAAAGAAATTCGCGCCTGAACTGCTCCTGCTTTTTTAAGGCTTCTATTTCCGTCTTTTTATCTCTTGCCCACTCGGTAACCTCATTTTCAACATCAGTAATCGGGTCTTTACTTACATAATCTCCCAGGGCGTCTTTAAGATCTGTACCTAGTTTAAGATTGTGAATAAGCTTGTAGATAAGCTTTATTTTGCTGTATACGTAGCGTTCTATTAGGTAGTAAAATACCGCATAACATAAAATAAGCGTAACAGCGAAGGCGATGGCAAAATAATACCAGTCGCGCTGGAAATAAAAATTGATAAATGCCAGCGAAATGGCAACGACAAATGCGTTTATGAAAACTAATTCTCTAAGTTTCATAGTACAATTATACTATTAAAATGGACTACCATGGGTTCTTTTAATGATCTGATGTGCAAGCTTGGGTAAAGTATTTAAACTTTTTACAGCCAGCTCTGACACGGTGCTTTTACCAAATAGCTTTTGAGTTAACCTGCCTGCCAGCAAACGGTTTTCAAAAAGTTTTCTCCAGTGGTATTGATAGTTTTTTTCTATCAGATCGCGATCTGGAAAGTGTTTTATAATCGTTTCGGAAAGGACTTTAGCTGCATGAATTGCCATCGCCATTCCGTTTCCGCAAAGCGGACTAATCATCCCTGCGGCATCGCCGCAGTAAAGAATATGGTTTTCTACTAATGGTTTTTTCTCGAACGAGATTTCGTTGATTACTTCTGGTTTCTCATTTAAAAAATCGGCGTTCAGGAAACGTTCTTTAAGTAAAGGATTTTTAAAAAGCACTTGCTTTTCCATTTCCTGTATCGAGCCGTACGCTTTTAAATGATTGTTGCGGCTAAGGTAGCAGAGATTATAACGGTCGCTTTCGATTTTTACGGTGCCGCAGTAACCACCTTCAAAGTTATCAAGCTGGACCAGATCAACCGGGAAATCTATTTTAATATGATATTTTACTCCCAAATAAGGGCTTCTTTGATAAAAGAATTTGCGATTAAGATCTAAGTTAGAACGTTTTCCATAAGCGGCGATTACAGCGGAAGAATGCAAAGTTATGTTGTTTGAAAGTTCAACTTTAAATTCCTCATCCGCGTAAGCAATAGAACCTGCCTTTAGGCCAAGCCAGAATATAACGCCTTCGGTTTTAGCTTTTTGATATAAATAATTGTCGACCGTAAATCGGCTTAAGCCGAAGCCCCCCAAATCAAGTTGGGTTTTAAAAAATTTGCCTGTGGGCGAACTGATGGCAAGTTGAGTGATTTGTGATGCCTGGAAATCTGAGATGTTTACATTAATCGAATTTAAAAAAGGGAGAACTTCGTTTGAAATATATTCCCCGCAAACGCGGTGAAAAGGATAGGTTTTTTTCTCTACAACAGTTACCTCGAAGCCTGCTCTGTTCAGCAGGATTGAAGCGGTTAAACCGGATAAACCGCCACCAATGATAATGACAGATTTAGGACGCATGCTCCTTAAAAAGAATGAGTTGCCATCTGAATGCCCATTTCCATTTTAGCTGGTAGTTTGTGATGCCGGCTTTTGCAAGTAGTTGTTCTATTTCTGATCGGGTAAAACCTCTCAAAACCGAAACCTTCGAATCATGCTTTACCATAACTGATTTTGAAAAGAGTTGAGTCAAAACTCCGATTGAGTGATAAGCAAACCAATGCCGGTTCAAATCATTCACGATAACAGCATGCTTCGAACAATCGAGCATTTTTTTGATCAGAGTTATCCAGCTTTCATTCTCGAAGTGGTGCGTAAATAAACTGGAGATAACAACATCAAATTGATCTTTCTTCAAATTATCCGAGAGTACATCGGTATGAATGAAACCGATTTCGGGAAATCCTAAAGCTTTTTGACGGGCATAATCTACGGCTGTCGCGGTAGCATCTACACCTATAAAATTTAATTTTAAGTTTTTTTTCCTTGCCCAAAGTGCCAGCATTCGAAGTGAATCGCCCCCGCCGCAACCCCAGTCGCTAATCGTCATGCCGTCTTTAAGTTGGAGCTTTTTAAACGCATCAAAAAATACGCTGTAGCCGCCCAATAATTTATTCACCACTTCAAGCTCATCCATTATCGGGTTAATGATTTCTCCGCCAAGGGAAAAATCGTCCATCATTTCCGACTCGGTACTGCGCTTGCTGAAATCCGGCATATTAGATTGTTTCGAGGATCATGCTTTCAAAAGTAAGTCCTGGCCCGAATGCGAAGCTCATGGTTTTTTCTCCTACTTCGGCTTCATTTAATAGCTTTTGCAGAACAAAAAGAATAGTGACAGACGACATATTTCCGTATTTCCTAAGCACGTTGTAAGAATGCTGCAGTGCTTCTTCGGGTAGCTCTAATAAATCTTCGCAAACTTCTAAAATCCTTCGTCCTCCCGGGTGTATTGCTAGGTGCGTTATCGAAGATCGGCTTAAACCGGATTTCTCCAGTAATGATGCAGTAACGTCTTTTATTTTCTTCCCAATATTCTTGGCTATTTGCGATGAAAGGTGCATTTGAAATCCGGTGTCGCCAATTCGCCAGGCCATTTCATCTTTTGCTTCGGTGACTAAGGTGTTAAAGAAAGTTTTTAAACGAAACCCTTTCGGGGATGATCGATCACTTTCAGATTCGATTAAAACTGCGGCAGCACCGTCGGCAAATAGGGAATTTGAAACCCAGTTTTCCAAGGTGTTTTCCCTTTGAAAATGCAGGGTACAAAGTTCGACGTCGACAATCAGAACTTTGGCCTGCTCGTTTGCCCGGCAAATATAGTCGGCCGTTTTTAACGCATTGAAAGCACCGTAACAACCCATAAAATTGATGCAGGTTCTTTCTATAGTTTTATTAAGGTTTAGATCATCAACGATATCAATATCCAAACCTGGGGCGTACATACCGGTGCAGCTAACGGTTATTAAATGGGTGATGCTTTTCTGATTTAAGTTAGTACTCTTAAAAAGGTTTTGGATCGCATTTACGGCAAGATCTTTTGCCGCCATTTCAAATACAGTACTTCTTTTTTCGGTAGTTGGGAAAGGTTCAAGATTGTCGTTGTTTCCGAAGAAGGAATAATTTCCGCGTTGTGATCCGAAATCACTAATCACAGAATGCCTGTGATCAATCCCCGAAACCTCATATAATTTTTCTAGCCTTCGGGCACCGGTTTGATCGAGTTGATGTGCCTCGATCATAAAATTCAAAATCTCCTTTTGGGAAAAACGATTAGCCGGAGTTGCGGTGCCGATGGCCGAAATGATACTTCCCATGTTTAGTTTTTGTCTAATTTAAGAACCATATTTACTACCTTAAGTTTTAGAATGAATTTTCTACCTTCAAAATCGGCCATACAGCATTCCAGATTTTTATTTTCCTTGTTTCTGATGCCAGTTTTTGTTTTCGCTTTGGGACAGGCTTCTGATGTACATTTTGTTAAAACTGCATTAGTTTTTATTAATTGGCACCTTTTCATTTATCCGGCTAGCAATGGTTATAATAGCTATTTTGATAAGGATGAAGGCAGCATCGCCTTGATAGAGAACCCGCCACCAACTGATAAAAGTTTATACGTATTTTCTATTTTTTTGGATTTTGCAGGAATAATTCTTGCCTTTTTTGTGAGTCTTGAATTTGTGATTGCTGTATTCTTGTACGGTTTGCTTTCCAAGCTATATAGCCACCCTGCAGTTCGGCTCAAGAAGTACCCGATCATTAGCTTTTTAGTTGTTTTTCTTTTCCAAGGAGCTTTTGTGTATTGGTCGACTTATAGCGCCATTTCCGGACAAAGCATTGCTGAAACCTGGTCCACGAGTTTTTTCCTGGCGGGATTAATTTGCTCTTTTCTTATCGGTGCATCATATCCCTTAACTCAGGTTTACCAGCATGAAGAAGATGCAAAGCGGGGGGATAAAACACTAAGTATGCTTTTGGGTGTGAACGGTACTTTTGTATTTGCGGCTTTGCAATTTGTTGCGGCAACTATATTAATGTTTATGTATTGGTTTCGTTTGGATTTACTTGAAAACTTCTGGTTGTTTCTGGCTTTCATCGTGCCGGTGCTTGGAGTTTTTCTGAGTTGGGTTTTGAAATTGCACAAGGATAAGTCGCAGGCGAATTTTAAGAATATGAGTAAGATGACGATGGTAAGCGGGGTGGCGATGTTGGTGTATTTTTCAGTGTTATTGTTGAGGTAAAGGAGTTTTTAGCGATTGGGCAACCTACCCGGATCCTATAAATACCTCTCCCTCAAAACTCCAACATGATGTTTTAAATGCCCTGCGAGAATAAAAAGGAGCGCTCTTACGCTCAACACCGCATTATTAGCTACACCCCTTCGCTGTAGTTCTTCTTCGGTCAAAGAATTAAACAAATACATATTAGCCTTGCGCAGAGTCTCCATTTCTTCAATTAACAAATGAAAGTCTTGTGTTGCAAAGTGAGAATTTTCGATGTAGTCTTTTTCCTCATAACCCGGCAGAGGGGATGCGTCGTTTCTGGCAAAACGAACTAAGCGGTAGGTCATAATTCGCTCATTATCTATCATATGGCCAAGTACTTCTTTAATGGTCCATTTGCCTTCCGCGTAAGCGTAATTTGCTTTTTCTGGTGGGATACTTTTTAGAAAAGTAGTGAGGCTTTCCAGCTGATCTTTGAGTTCAGACAACACATCATCACTAACTTTATCAATGTAAGTTTGATAAAATGCATTGTACTCGTCAGGCTGAGGTCGCTTCATACTTGCTGCTGCTTTTTAAAATAATACGGATAGTTGTTGCTTTACCCGGTTCAGAATCTTTTACGAAAATTTGCCCCTTGTGGTAATTATCAATAATACGCTTACTTAACGAAAGTCCCAAACCCCAGCCACGTTTTCGGGTGGTGTACCCGGGCTGAAAAATTGTCTCAAATTTCAATCTTGGTATCCCTTTTCCGCTGTCGATCACATCAATAAAAACCTGCTCTTTAGCAAGGTTTTCTGTAATGCAAACCTCAATGGTACCCTGACCAGGAACAGCGTTGGCTGCGTTTTTAAGCAGGTTTTCTAGCACCCAGTCGAATAGTGGAATATTCATTAAGGCCTCAACATTTTCATCGCCACGTACAGAGAAAGCAATTTTATCGCTTGCACGGACTTTAAAATAATTGACATATTCTTCAATCACCCGGTAAACGTTATGGCTTTCCAATACTGGTTTGGAGCCGATCTTTGAGAACCTATCGGCTACCATTTCCAACCGCTTCAAGTCGTTTTCCATTTCCAATACCAGCGGATCCTCTTCAGCATCGAACTTGGCTTTTATCAGCTCAATCCAAGCCATGAGGGCAGATATTGGTGTACCTAACTGATGCGCCGTTTCCTTCGCCATACCCACCCAAACCAGGTTTTGCTCTGATCGGCGAGACGAACTAAACACCATATAAGCAATTAATAAAAATAGAGCAATGACCGTAAGTTGTATTGACGGAAATACCCGCAATTGAGTTAGCAGCTGAGAATCTTTATAATACACGAACCACTTTCCACCATCGGCCAGTACCAATTCTATTGGCTTATGCTGCGACTTCATTTCTTCCAGTTGACCTTTAAAATAAGTCGGGTCGTATTTTTTGTTCGTTTCTACTGCAAAATTAGTTTTTGTGCTGTCGAGGCCGCGATAATATAACACCCTTGCCTTCGCATCGGTAACTATTGCCGGAACCTCTAAACTATCCCTTATCGAATATATAAAAGTGATATATTCATCATTGATATCAGAGATCTCAATGATCTTCTTATTACTCATTGCCCACACTTCGGCGCGAGTTCGTTCAGCGGTACTAATATTTTTAACCAGGTAATTGCTGTACCAAAGCGATGTGCCTGCTATAATGACGGCAAACGCAAGTAAAAGAAATTTCCAGCGGCGTTTTTGTTCGTAGGGATTCATTTTAGTTCAATGGTCACTGAGCCATTTGTTGATTAGTTTGGGTGTGGAATTATTCTTTAAAGTTAATCCCCATATTATAAAACAAAAACGACCATTTATCTGCCTGTTCGGCGATGATTTGTGCGGTAGATTTCCCGGCGCCATGCCCGGCTTTGGTATCAATCCTGATGAGAACGGGATTGCCTCCCAGATGGGCATCCTGCAAACGCGCAGCAAATTTGAACGAATGCGCCGGTACTACCCGATCATCATGATCGGCAGTTGTGATCATGGTTGAAGGATAAGTTGTGCCCGCTTTTAGTGCCTGATAAGGCGAGTACTTCAATAAATACTGAAACATCTCCTTTGAATCTTCGGCTGTGCCGTAATCATAAGCCCAGCCTGCGCCGGCTGTAAATTTATGGTAGCGAAGCATATCTAATACACCAACTGCCGGTAATGCTACTTTAAATAAATCAGGGCGCTGTGTCATTGCCGCCCCAACTAACAGACCGCCATTAGAGCCACCTGAAATAGCTAGGAGATCCTTAGAGGTATAATTATTAGCTATCAGGTATTCCGCTGCCGCGATGAAATCATCAAACACGTTTTGCTTTTTCATTTTCGTGCCTGCAAGATGCCAATCTTCACCATATTCGCCGCCACCTCTTAAGTTAGGCACAGCATAAATTCCTCCTTGCTCGAGGAGAATAATATTAGCAGTGCTGAAAGCAGGAGTCAAACTTACGCTGAAACCTCCGTATCCATACAGAACCGTAGGATTCTTGCCATCCAACTTCAGTCCTTTTTTGTGGGTAATAATCATTGGGACTTTAACACCATCCTTTGATTTATAGAAGACCTGTTTGGATTCAAACTTTGTAGGATCAAACTGCACCCCAGACTTTTTATACAATTCTGATTTTCCGGAACTGATGTCGTATTTAAAAATTGTAGTAGGATACACGTAAGACGTAAAGCTGTAATACAATTCCTTCTCCACTTTTTTACTTCGGAAACCAGAAGCCGTACCCACTCCCGGAAGCGTAATATTTCTTTCAAGCTTGCCTTCCATGTCGTACTGCATTACCAAAGATGTGGCATCTTTTAAGTAATTGGCAAATATCTTCCCGCCGCCTGTGTTTGCATTTAATACATTTGCCGTTTCTTTAATAAGATCTTTCCAGTTTTCTGGTGTAGGTTTTGATGCTTCAACGGTAACGATCTTATTATTTGGCGATTTCAAGTTTGTAAAAATGAAAAGCCTGGTTCCTTTATTATCCAGGATATAGCTTTCACTTTCAAAGTTATTCACCACGTTAACTATTGGTCCGTTATTGCTCAGATCCTGAAAATAAAGTTCATTTCCGGTTGTAGAGTTTGCCGCTGTAATAGACAAATATTTTCCATCTTCAGTGATAGAAGCGCCAATATATCGTCGTGGCGTTGCTTCTCCGCCAAAAATCAATTTGTCTTCACTTTGTGGAGTGCCTAGCTTGTGAAAATACAATTTATGGTATTGAGTTAGTCCCGAAAGCTGGCTGCCTGCCTTAGGTTTATCATAACTGCTGTAATAAAAACCTTCGTTGCCTTTCCAGGCAAGGCTGGAAAATTTTACATCTATTAGTGTATCAGGCAACTCTGTTTTGTCTGAAGTTTTGAGAACTATCACTTTACGCCAGTCTGATCCGCCTTCTGAAAGTTGATATGCGGCCAGTGATCCATCTTTTGTAAACTCTATATCGGCTAATGATGTGGTTCCATCTTTTGAAAACTGATTCGGGTTAAGAAAAACTTCTGGCACTTTTCCCTCCTGCTGACGGTAAAGTACAGCCTGATTTTGTAGTCCGTCGTTTTTATAGAAATAAATAAAATCACCCTCTTTAAACGGTGCACTGTACTTTTCATAGTTCCACAGCTTTTCCAGACGTTGTTTTATTTTATCCCGATAAGGAATTTGTGATAAGTACCCTTGGGTTACTTTGTTTTGTTCACTTACCCAGGCTTTGGTATCGTCTGCTAAATCGTTTTCGAGCCAGCGATAAGGATCCTTAACCTCGGTTCCAAAATAGGTATCTACCGTATTGTCTTTTTTAGTAACAGGATAATTCATTTTCTTAATTGTGGTTTGGGCACTTACTGATAGTGCAAGGGCGGGCGATAGTATCAGGAGATAAAGCGATTTCATGATAAACTGTTTTATGCGCATGATTTACCAACGCCGATGAGTGCTACAAATTACAAAATTACCCGAAGCTTATGTACTTTTACGCCCATGCCCGAACGGAATAAAATATACTTCGCTTCTGATTTCCACCTGGGAGTTTCTAACTATGAGCTAAGCAGACAACGTGAAGCCACCATAGTGCGTTGGCTCGATTCTATAAAGGACGATGCTGCGGAGCTTTTTTTAGTTGGGGATGTATTTGATTTCTGGTTCGAGTACAAGCGCGCTGTGCCGCGGGGCTTTATTCGTTTCCTAGGAAAGCTGGCAGAACTGTCGGATTTAGGAGTGAAGATAAAGATGTTTAAGGGCAACCATGATATGTGGATGTTTGGCTACTTAACTAAGGAATTTAAGGCTGAGATTATCTCTGATGAAATGATGATAGAGCGGCAAGGGAAAAAACTATATCTGCATCATGGCGATGGTTTGGGACCGGGGGATGGGAAATATAAATTTTTAAAGAAATTTTTTAGAAGTGATTTTTGTCAGTGGATGTTTGCCCGGTTACATCCAAATTTGGGAATTGGAATTGCCTTAGCCTGGTCACAGCGCAGCCGCTTGTCGCAAAAGAAAATTGAACGTTTTATGGGCGAGCAGCAGGAATGGTTGGTTTCGTATAGTAAGGAAGTGTTAGCGAAAGAACATTTTGATTACCTGATCTTCGGGCATCGTCATTTGCCTTTAGATATTAAGTTGAAGGGAGGTAGTCGCTATATCAATCTGGGCGAATGGTTAAACTTTAATTCATATGCAGTGATGAAGGAGGGAGAACTTCAGCTGAAGTATTTCGAGAATGAAAAGGGCGCTGATTATGCCGTCCAGAATTTAACGATGATTAAGGGAGATATTTCTTAAAAGCGTACTTTTGTATCCATTAAACCACAGGCTTGAATTAAATAAACCCGATTGAAGCGAAAACCGCCATGGCTAGTGCTTTGGCTCGGTTGCAGCGAAAAGCGGGGCTACAGCATATTGAAAGCTGGCTGTTGATTTCAAAATAATAAAATGTTAGAAAAATTAGAAGATATTAAGCTTCGTTGGGAAGAAGTGGAGCGCGAATTAAGTAATCCCTCGACGTTGAGTGATATGAAGCGTTTTGCTACTTTAAACAAGGAGTACAAGGATTTGGGCAAGATTGTGGATGAATATAAAATTTACAAAAACGTTTGCTCGAATATTGAAAGTAACAAGCAGATTTTAGCTACTGAGAAGGATGATGAGTTAAAGGAAATGGCTAAAATGGAACTTGACGAATTGATTCCTCAGAAAGAAGAATTGGAGGAAAAGGTTCGGTTGATGCTTATTCCAAAAGATCCGCAGGATTCTAAAAATGCTGTTGTTGAAATTCGTGGCGGTACTGGTGGGGATGAAGCTGCCTTGTTTGCGGGTGATTTATACCGGATGTACACTCGTTACTTCGAGAAAAAGGGCTGGAAGGTTGAGGTTGTTGATGTTACTGAAGGTACGGCTGGGGGGTACAAAGAGGTGATCTTAAATGTGAGCGGTGAGGATGTTTACGGCCACATGAAATACGAATCGGGTGTTCATCGCGTACAGCGGGTTCCGGATACGGAAACACAGGGCCGGGTTCATACTTCGGCTGCTTCGGTTGCAGTGCTGCCTGAAGCGGAAGAGTTGGATTTCTATCTGAATCCCGCCGATATTGATTTACAAACGTCGCGATCTGGTGGTGCGGGCGGTCAAAACGTGAACAAGGTAGAAACCAAAGTTCAATTAACACACAGGCCTTCGGGTATGGTGGTGGTTTGCCAAATTGAGCGTTCTCAGCTTGGTAACCGTGAAAGGGCGATGGAAATGCTTCGTAGTCGTTTATATGATTTGGAGGTGCAGAAGCAGGTGGGTGATATTGCGGCAAAGCGAAAAACGATGGTTTCTACCGGCGACCGGTCCGCCAAGATCAGGACCTATAATTACCCTCAAGGCCGTGTAACGGAGCACCGGATTGGTTTAACATTGTATAATTTAAACGCAGTTATGGATGGTGAAATTCAGGAAATAATTGATGCGCTGCAATTTGCAGAGAATGCAGAGAAAATGAAAGAGGGCACAAACGCCTGATTTTAAATGTCAGATAAGCAATAGCTTAGAGTGCAGCTGGAAATAAAATGCTTTTTTTGTTGACAAATAAACAAAAGACTCTATATTTGCAGTCCCAACGGGAGGAGTGGTAGTTCAGCTGGTTAGAATGCCTGCCTGTCACGCAGGAGGTCGCGGGTTCGAGTCCCGTCCATTCCGCAAAAGCCTTTTAGAGAAATCTAGAAGGCTTTTTGCATTAATGTATTTCCCACGTAACCTCTTTCCCCACAAGCAGTATAAGCAATCTGACTACTAATTCTTTATGGAATGAAAAAAACATTTACAGTTATTGGCTTATGGCTTTTTTGGGGATTTGCACTAGGAACCTTGATTTTACTAGGACCGGTTCGTAAGACGGTTGAATATGCACGCGAAAACCATTGGTCGGAGCAAAAAGAAAGCTTAATCGTGATTGGCTTTATGGTTCTTCTCGTAATAATTTCTTTTGCCATAGCCTTCGTTTCTTCAAGATACATTCTATCGGGTTCTAATAAAATACAAAAAGGATCACTTATAGCCATACCGGTCCTTGCTGCGGTTTTTTCATTATCGCTTTTGCTTAATCCCAAATATGTAAATGGGAAAGAGCAAAGTAAAGTTGCGGAAGGCTTTACTATTGGCCCCTACCCAACGGCCGAACGAATGGCAGAATTAAAAGAAGAAGGCTATACTGGGGTAATCAGCTTGCTGCATCCGGCAGTAGTTCCGTTCGAACCTAAGCTGTTGGCAGAAGAAAAGGAAAATGCTGCAACTGCTGGGATTAAATTTTATAACATTCCCTTGTTACCATGGATTTCGGAAAACGAAGAGTCGATAGAAAATCTAAGAAAACTTATCCGAGGTACAAAAGGCAAGTACTATGTGCATTGTTATTTAGGAAAAGATCGGGTTAACGTAGCTAAACTGATTATTTTACAAGAATCCAAGAAAGGGATTGAAGGTGCAGAAACTCAGGCACGTTCATTAGATTCAATCCCAGCTTTTGAAAGAGGAACGATATATAAACTAGATGAAAATACTTTTCTGACACCAATGCCTACCAAGGAAGAATATTTCGGATATATTATAGCTGCTGGTTATAAGCAAATAGTCTCGCTTCAAAATTTAGATGATGCAGGTTCTGGTGAAGGCATCAAGGAAGAGCAGCAATGGCTCGCTCCCTATAAAATTTCGTTCAAGGTTTTCAATACCGGAGCTAGCATCGGCGAAGCAGAAATGTCGAAAATTGTAGATAGTGTTAAGCTTTTGCCAAAACCTATTGTAATTCATACATTTAAATCCGAACAACCCGAAGCACAGTTATTTCTAAAATTATATAATAAGTAAATAAGGAATTTGGGAATAATGATTGTTCCCAAATTCCTATTTCTATTTAGTTGCCATATCTTTATGGCTTGAACCGCGCTCAAAAGATATTTCTCCACTTCTTTGTATGGTTGTCCATACTTTTATTTTTTGTCTTCCTAAGCGCCAAAAACGGTAATTTCCATCAGGCCGTAATTATTTTCGTCTATTTCGGCTTCTTCAACATCGCCATATTTTACTTTAATTATCTCTACATTTTGCCAAAGTACTTAAGTAGGCGCAAGTACTGGATTTACACTCTTTTAGTTTCAACTCTCATAGTAGGTTCCAGCCTGCTCAAATATAGTTTTGCTTATCTCTTTAAAGAGGTTATTTTGCTGAGAGGAAATGGCTTCATTCCATTAAATGAGTACTTCATAGGCGCTGTATTTACGGGCATATTTTTTATCTTTTTAAGTACTGCATTCAAGTTTGCGGTAGACTGGTTTTTAAATGAAAAGGTTCGTAAGAATCTGGAGAATGAAAAACTGGTTGCTGAATTGGCTTTTCTGCGATCGCAGGTAAACCCACATTTTTTATTCAACTCCTTAAATAATATCTATTCGCTGGCTTATCAAAAATCTGACAAAGCACCGGAGGCAATTATGAAGCTATCGGAAATTATGCGCTACATGCTGCAGGAGAGCAATGAACCTAAAGTAAAATTGGTCCGTGAAGTCAGATACCTCGAAAATTATATTGAACTACAAAGGTTACGTTTCAAGGGGCAGGCATATATAAACGTACAGGTGAGCGGAGATTATAACGAACAAAGTATTGCTCCTTTAATTCTTATTTCCTTCATCGAAAATGCCTTCAAGCATGGCGTTGTTTCTGATCCTGAACACCCCATCAAAATCAAGCTTGAAGTGGATAACCACGATTTGCATTTTAGTATTTGGAATAAAAAAAGCTTGTTAAATAAAGATGAAAGCAGTGGTATTGGCCTTAACAACGTAAAACGCCGTCTTGATTTACTCTATTCCGGTAAGTATAAATTGGATATTGAAGATCGCGATGATACTTATTACTGCACATTATCTTTAACAATTTAATTTAATTGCTTTTTAAACCCGAACACAAAAGCTGTTAAGGTGTTAGAGAGTCACAATTTAAGAACAAGTAATTTATCCTAACGCTAAATTCAATACCTTCGTAACATGACAAATTTTGCTGAAGATTTTCTGAAAGTTTCTGAAAATAAAGCATTTGATTTAGATCACCGGCGCATTATCAATTTTAATATTGGCCGTTATGATACCTCGGTTAGCCGCGGGATATCCCGTTTAGCTAATCTTGAAAGTTCAAAGCGGAAGGCTCATGTGATAAAATGGAAGGTGATGGAAAACCTCGATAAACTATTACCCGAGTTCGAAGCTAATTTTCAAAAGCGAGGTGGTAAGGTTATTTGGGCTAATGATGCGGAAGAGGCTAATCGGGAGATCTTAAATATTATCCGGAAGGCAAATGCCAAAACTGTTATTAAAGCAAAATCTATGACTACCGAAGAAATTCACTTAAACGAATTTCTTCAAAGTAATAATATTGAATCTTTAGAAAGTGATTTGGGCGAGTACATCGTCCAGCTACTAGGTCAAAAGCCCTACCACATTGTGACGCCGGCGATGCACTTGAGTAAAGAAGATATTGCAAAGCTTTTTCACGAAAAGTTTGGAACTCCTGCAGATGCAGCCCCGGAAATTTTAGTTCAGAAAGCAAGGGAATTACTGCGTGAAAAATACACCTCTGCGGATGTTGGAATTACGGGCGGCAACTTTTTAATTGCCGATACAGGGAGCATTGCTCTTACCGAAAATGAAGGAAATGCTCGCTTATCTACTACATTTCCAAAAATACACATTGCGATAGTTGGTATCGAAAAGATTATTCCGTCTGTGAATGATCTTGATCTTTTTTGGCCTTTGCTTGCTACTCATGGAACCGGACAAAATTTAACTGTTTATAACAGTATTTTGAGTGGCCCACGACAGGATGATGAAACAGATGGACCGGAAGAAATGTATGTTGTACTTTTAGATAATGGCCGTACCAATCTGCTTGCGCAGAAGGAACAGCGCCAGGGCTTGTATTGCATTCGTTGCGGGGCGTGTTTAAATGCTTGTCCGATTTATAAAAACGTAGGCGGGCATACTTATGAAACTACCTACAGTGGTCCAATCGGTTCGGTTATAACACCTCATCTTAAGGGGATGGAAGATTTCAAACATCTGAGTTATGCATCCAGCTTATGCGGGAAATGCTCTGAAGTTTGTCCGGTTAAAATTGATATTCATAAAATGCTTCTTCTTAACCGGCGCGATGCCGTAACAGATGGGCATGCATCAAAAGTTGAAAAGTTAGGGTGGAAAGCGTGGAAAAAGAGTATGCTTAAAAGGAGCATGATGGATTTTGTAGCCGGAAAATGGAAAAACTTTTTTTTGAAAACCTTTTTTAGAAAAAGCTGGGGTAATCACAGGGAAATGCCGGTTGTAGAGAATAAATCGTTTAGTAAGCAGTGGCAGGAGAAAAATTCAGAGTAGTAAATTGGTTGGATGAAGAGAGGTCATTCAAGTACGAAAATCAGATCCTTATTCCACCGGAAAGACTTCTGCTAACGGACTAAATAAATACATCCTTTTAGTTTTCAACTCTACACATTTAAATCGCTTGCGTACCAATTCCTCTTTCCTGAATTCCCTTCCATCTTTCAACTTAAAGACTGTTTTCATAGCAAGTGCTTCAACTGTAATGGCGTTGGTTTGAGCATCATACTTTTTTAAGGCTCTAAAGAGGTTTAAATCGCTGCAACTCGATGCTGCCGGATTTTCCAGATACGAATTGATCGCTGACTTTAAATCATACGGAAAAACTTCTTTTTCGAAGAAAGGTCTCATCATTTTTTTGAAATTGAGCTTCCATTCGGTGCCATGAGGTTTTGCCCTGCCTTTATACTCATTCCAGGTTTGCAGATGTGCAAATTCGTGAACCGTAGTAACCAGGAAAGCATAAGGATTGAGATTGAAGTTGATTGAAATACGATGATTTTCGCCATCGTATGGAGGGCGATAATCGCCAAACTTGCTGTTACGGCTCCGCGAGACTTTGAAGTCGCATTTGAAATAATCTATCCATCGGGCAACAATTGGAGCTGCATCTGCCGGAACATATTTAGCCAAAATTGCCTCTTTACTCAAGCGTATTATTTTAAGAGATTAAACACTATGAAACTAGCTGCGTAAGCCAGAGCTGTCATATACGCCAGTTGTATAGATGGCCATTTCCAGCTTTTTGTTTCGCGGTAAACAACGGCAAGTGTACTCATGCACTGCATCGCGAAAGCGTAAAAGATCATTAAAGAAAAAGCTACGGCCACAGTAAATACCGGTTGCCCCGTTTCCGGATCTTTAGCCATGCGCATCTTATCTCTAACAGATTCAATTTGAGAATCGCTGCTACTAACACTATAGATAGTCGCCATTGTTCCTACAAAAACTTCTCTTGCGGCAAAAGATGTAATAAGGGCGATTCCGATCTTCCAGTCAAACCCAAGAGGTTTTATAGCAGGTTCAATCGATTTACCAATCACACCGGCATAAGAAGTTTCTAACTTCTCAGCTGCTTTCATCCGTTCAAGTTCTACGGGTTTATATCTGGCACGAATTTCTTTTGACTGATATTTGAGATTCAATGCTCTTCGTTGGTTAGGCGAACCGTAAGTGGCAAGTACCCATAAAATAATCGAAATCGCAATGATTACTTTTCCTGCTTCAAACACAAAAGCTTTTACCTTTTGATACATGGTTTGAAGCACATTATCCCATCGGGGCATTCGGTATACCGGAAGCTCCATGATAAAGTACCCTCGTTCACCCGATCTTATCAGGAACTTCATTACCCAGGCTACAACAACAGCAGAGACAATACTTAAAAGATACATTGCCATTAGGGCAAGAGCTTGCAAATTCATAATACCCCAAACGGTTTCGTTTGGTACAACAAGCGAGATCAAGACGGTGTAGATGGGCAAACGCGCCGAGCAACTAACCAATGGAGTAACCATAATGGTTATAATCCTGTCTTTCCAGTTTTCAATGTTACGCGTACTCATTATTGATGGAACGGCGCATGCAAAACCACCAATCAGTGGAACAACAGATTTACCATTCAGACCAACCTTGCGCATGATTTTATCCATCATAAAAGTAACCCGAGCCATGTAGCCGGTATCTTCCAGAATAGAGATAAAAGCAAAAAGTATGGCAATTTGAGGGATGAATACTAGTACACCGCTTAATCCGGCAAGTATCCCATCAACAAATAAATCGGTTAAAACACCAACCGGTAGTATGGCATGAGCAGATCTGGTCAGCCATAGAAAAAGGTTCTCGATTAAAGCCATTGGGTACTCCGACCAGGCAAAGATTGATTGAAAGATGAGTAACAGTATCGCAAAAAAGATAATAAATCCCCAAATTTTGTGGGTAAGCACACTATCAATTTTATTGCTTGAGGTTTCTTCCTGCGCTGCTCCGGGCCTGAATTTTACTGTATCAAACAGTACATCATTTATAAAATTATACCGGGCGATAGTTTCCGCAGCCTGGGTTTTTTGTGAATGGAACGAAAACTCCTGTTCTAGTTCTTCAATTCTATCACTTTGCGCAGGATTAAGAAACCGGATGCGCTCATGCTGATGAGCTAATTGCAATGCCGTATATGGGAGATCAACCTGAAGTTCTCTCTGGATTTTTTCGATTAATTCGGGGGCTAAAGCCTCGACTTCAATTGTGTCCGTTTGAAGCGGAATGTTCGATGTATGTGTGATTGCTTCTTTAAGACCCTGAATGTTTTTCCCCTGTCTGGCACAAATCGGTATTATTTGAACTCCCAAGCGGAGCGCTAATTCATCGATATTGATTTCGGTTCCTGCCTTATCCGACAAGTCAATCATGTTTAAAGCGATGATAACCGGAATCTTTAAATCCGCAACCTGAGTATATAAAAGCAGGTTTCGTTTTAGGTTAGACGCATCTGCAACAATTATTACAAGATCCGGATGCGACGGGTTATTTTTATCAGCTAAAACTTCGAATACAATCGTTTCGTCTTTGCTTTTTGGATAGAGACTATAAGTCCCGGGGAGATCTGTTATTTCCGCAATTCTATCGTCGGGTAGTTTGCAATAGCCGGTTTTTTTATCAACTGTAACACCGGCAAAATTTCCTACTTTTTGGTGCAGGCCCGTAAGATTATTAAATAAAGTAGATTTTCCGGTATTGGGGTTTCCAACAAGCGCAATTCTCAACTCACCCTTCACAGATATATTATTGCAGAATAATTGTTGAAGCTTCCTGTTTACGAAGACTTAACTGGTATCCGGAAACGGTAATCGCCATCGGATCTCCAAGAGGTGCTAAACGTTCAACAACTATAGATTCGCCGGGAAGGCAACCCATTTCCATCAATTTTACCGACATTTCAAGATCAGTAAATTCTTTGATTATGCCAGATTCGCCGGGTTTAAGTTGTGAAAGTTTCAATGAATGAACCATATCCAAAAATAACCCTTATTTTGAATAAATCCAAATAAGCTTAATGATTATAAATTAGAATTTTTGATTGGTTTGTTTTATAAATTTCGGGCAATTACAATCTTTTTTGAAAAGTTTACACGATGACATTGATACAATCATCGATCCGATCATCACTACCCTAACTAAATTTTTCATGCCCGGTTCTGTGTAAAAAAATATAACTAAAAATGCCCATTCCCACGCCCGCCATATCTGTAAAGAAATCCCAGATGTCTGCACTTCGGTAAGTAAAAACTTTCCATTGCAAGATCTCTATTCCGGCACCTAATGTAGCGGTGATTAAAAGTATTTTTAGGATGGTTATTATACGGAAGCGGAAACTTCCTTGTTGTCTAATTTTACCATAAAATAAAAGTACTGTTAGTACAAAGAAAAAACCGGTATGGACCAATTTATCGAATCCTTCAAAAAGTGGAAGATCTCCGGGAGTGGCGCTAATTGGCATATCGCACAGTATCAAAACAAGTATCGCCCAGATTATTGCCAGATATTGATGCTTTAAAGTATTGATCATTAAATCCCGATCAATTCCTGATACTGTTCTGAGGACAGCAGATCACCAACCTCTATAATAGATTTAACCGAAATTTTAACCATCCAGCCATCACCATAGGGATCTTGATTAACTAGTTCGGGCGCGGCATCTAATTTTGAATTTACTTCAAGCACAGTACCCGCAACGGGCATAAAAAGGTCCGACACTGTTTTAACCGCTTCTACCGTTCCAAAAACCTCGTTCTCAGCGACTTCCTTACCAACGGTGTTGATATCGATATAAACAATATCGCCAAGCTCCCGTTGAGCAAACTCGGTAATACCAATTATCGCTTCGGTACCTTCAACTCTGATCCATTCGTGGTCTTTGGTATATTTTAATTCTGAGGGAAAATTCATATTAATTGTTTTGGCCAAAAATAACAGTATACGCTGGCATAAGCAAAGTTTAATCCAGCTATTGCAATGTAAATCTCAAACTCATACCAAAGTTACTAAATGAGGTATTGAATGTTTGCGATGTATAAGGCTTAGTGATATTGCCATCGTAAAATAACCTTAGGTTAAGTTTTTGATTTAATATATAATCCAGGGATGGTCTTATTGAAATGTTCTTTGATCCGGATGATACTTCAGGGTCTTCAACATCAGCTCTATAAATTATGGTTTTCCGATCGTTGACGGCAAAGTCGGTTTTAAAGTTTAGGTCATTGCTTAGTTTTCTACCGCTAAATAATCCAAAAGGGAACCTAAATTTCGTTGTTCTGAACCCAAATCCAAATACAATCCCGTTATCGTTTAATTGTGCCAGCTGACTGTTTGCAAGACTCAGACTTAGAAGCCGCGATTTTCGGTATTCAAAATTGGCTGTTAAATTGTTTTTCAACCTAAAATCTACCCCGATGAGCGGGAGAAACTGTTCTGCCAATGTTATTTGTGAGAACTGGAAAGTAGGCAAAAAGTTTCCGTTGACGTCTTTCAAACTTGAAAATCCGTTTTCTTCACGGTACCGCGCAAGTGAGTTGAAGCTATTAATATTGTAGCTTGAGCGATAGGTATGATTTACATCGAAAGACGCAAACAAGTTGTTAAAGAAATCGTATTTCGTTAAACCATTGTATGTCAATCTCCAGTTTGGTATTGGGATTTTAGGAAAGGCGTTTAATTTAATATTGCTCGCATCTTTACCACGATATGCAGCCAGAAATGCGGCTGTAACCACATCCTGTGAATTTTTGTTATACCCTTCAGCAAAGCCTCCATCCGTAGTTGTAGAATTAGGATTAATTCCTCCCAGCCGTCTTGAAATAATTTCCCTGTTTCGTTCGAATCGCCTGAATAGGTTTGATGCACCATTTTTATCGTGTTTTGCAAAAGCGGTGCGGAGCAATGAGTAGGAAATGCTAAAATCGCCGGTGGTGGTTGGGCTTTGATTTACAAAACCCATATTGCCAAAATTAGCACCCGGATCGTTAGGGCTATATTTGAAGTTTGTAGAATAATTAAAACTTTGGCTTTTTGTTGCCGTCAATTCGATACGTAAATCGGCTAAAGGCTCAATACTGCCTCTTATGTTAAGATCCTCTTTTTTGGTGTTCACATATAATTGATTCATCAAAGTATCTCTGGTGATCCAATTACGGGCTATTGCCTTACCTCTAATATCATCCTGGCTGCCTAAAATGAAATCCCAGCCTGGAGCATTAGAATTAAAATCGTAGCCCAGAAATTTTGTTTGCGGAAGATACCCAGGTAAGAAAGTTCCTTCAGTTTTGGTGTAAGCACCTGTTAAGTTCTTTAATCCTGTTAAGACGCCGATTAAATATCTGCCTGCCCCTTTGTTCTTTGGATCGTTAGCTTTGCGTATAAACCCGAATTTATTGTAAAGTGTAACAAAGTTTAACGAGGGATTCAATTGAAATGTACGTGCATTTTGAATAGTATTTCCAAAATCGAGTGTGTCATTTCGTAATGTGGATAACGGCTCGGCTCTCCAGTTAAAGTTTGTACCATAACGCGCAACTAGGTTTGTCCAATTTAGAGCAGGAATTTTATTAATTGGAACCGTATAATTTAGATTTATAGTGTGATTGTAATCTGTGTTTCTACCTAGTTTTTTAAAGTTTCTCCAGACCGAATCTCTTTTTGATCCTTCTAAACGACCTTCTGGTTCATCAATGATGGAGTAATTGGTGGCGTTCAGGTCGAGTTTAAGGGATTTTGTGAGATCCCAGTTTATGCCATATAGGCGAGACATTTGGAAGTTCTTATTAAAGTTTGTGGTGATAGGTGCAAAATTTACGGGGCCACTTTCAGTCGGCGTATTTCTTAATGTTCTTTCAGAATATAACCGGTCTACATCTGTTCTGAATGTTAAAGTTGATGGTAATAACGTAAAATTAAAATCTTTAATAAGCGCCAGATTTTTAGATTTTATCAGCTTGTCGAAAGGCGTATAACTTTTCGGCTGTCCAGAAAAATTGTATGCAAGGCCACCTCTATAAGTCTTTTGCAGATCGTTCTCGGTAATAAAATCGTGATGTTTAAATTCTGTAAAAGCAAATGTTGCACTTAGGTTCTCAATATCCCATAGCCGGCTTTTACTTTCAGGATCAGTTTTTATCTTTCTTACATTGGTAAAGTTAATGCTTCGGCGTTTTGTAAGATCGTTTACAATACCGAGATAATTTTTTCGCTCATTTCTCGAAAGACCGTCTAAGGAATTCTTTAATTCAGTGTCCTGAAACCTTGGATCGAATTGCGGAGTACTTAGCTGCCGTGAAAAGTTGAAGAATATCGGAATCTTTACTCCGGCACGGGCAGGGAAAAACTTTCCTAGTTCTAAGCTCGATGCGAAATCAAAGAACATATCTTCACGTCGATTCCGCTCACTTACTTTCTTATCAATTGAGCCAAAGCCAATAGTACTTGTACTTCCAGAAAAAGTAATATCACCCAAATCGGCCAGTTTTGTGTTCATTCGTGCCGTAGCAGCCCATCCACCACGTTCATCAAAGTCTGTCAACCGTAATTCGTTAAACCAAACCTCAGCATCTTTTTCCAGCCCATCGTCTGATCTGGTACCAGAACCCTGTAAAGGATTTTTAATCCCAACCATATAAATTCTAACCTTACTCAAATCAGGTTGGCCTAAGATTATTATTTTGCCATTACCGGTATCGTAAGTAAAAGGAACGTTATTCCCGGGATGTGTGCCATTTTCTATTGCCGCGTTTCTTCTTGCTTTTGCTACCTGAAAGTTTTTCAATTCCAGATCCATTTTATTTACTTCTGGCCATATCGCGTTCGCATCTTTAGAACCGGGTACGGTAACTTTCAAGGGTATTTCGTATTGATAATAGTTGTCTTGATTATCGGTACCAATTCGTAAAAAAGCATTCACATCATTGTCTTGTAATTGAGACCCTTCAGCATGAATAAACATTTCGATCCGTCGATAAGATCTGAAGTCGTTATATGTAGTGCGGAAAGCTGAGCGGCCATACCCGTCTCGCAGTTTCCTTACTGCCAGAGATAAAGATTGCTCGTTCTGACGAGTATCACCTCTGAAATTGCTAAAATCACGTTCGCGCTCAATGCCCGGAGGAACCACATAAGGAATCGGGGTACGTCGCCCATTATCTTCGATGTTAACTGTACTAACATCAAGCTGAGAATTATCCAAGCCTTGGTTCACACCCAATAATGGATCTACTATAGCTTTTGCCGGACTGTTTTCCCCGTTATATCTTCGCCACTCTCCACGCACTAATTGCAGCCTTGCCATTCTTAAAATGGTTGTATCTGCAAAGTCGGTTAAAAACATTCTGGCAAACCGAATTGATTTGAAATCCTGGATATTACCGATCTTTTTCCCCTGAGCAATCGGAATTTTAAACTGATACCAGGCAACCTGGTCATTGCTTCCATTTGCCAGCTTTACAGGAGCTATAACTTTATCAGTAATAAAATTCTGACCAACTATCATATCCTGCGGCCGGATAGATACTTTATATTGGAAATACTCATCGGCAAGAGATGAGTTATTGTCACGGTTGATATCTTCTCCATCAGGAAGGGCGGTTGCGGCGGAATTATCTATTCCTAACTCTTGTTGAGATTGCTCATTTGTTTTCGAGTTACCTTCTGTTCCGTTATAGCGCTCGTATCGTTTTAGAATTCCGGCGTTTATATTATCGAGATCGCTGCCGCGATAATATTGAAAATCATCTGATGAAGGATCTGCTTGTAGTGCGCTCGACGCTTGTGGGTTTAATTGAGTTAAAAATGGGGAGAAAAACTGGCGTTCCTCGGTACTGCTCAAGCCGTCTAAACCCACATCCTGGACCCGTCTGGCGGTAGGATCATTGTCGAAAGCCTGGATAACCGGTTGCAGCTTTGGTACTCGTCCCCAAATGGTCTCATCAGTTTTGCTCTGATTTCCATCTCCGGGTAAACCATTCTCTAATGATTTACGGCCATCTTTTAAAATATCTTCCGATATACTTCCAAGGTTGAAATATAAATCTCCACCTGATGCGCCTTTTTTATAGATAAATGGATCCATAACCCACATTTCTATAAACTCGATATTAAGCGATTCGAAATCGGTACTCTCAAGCCTCCGGAAAATTCCGCCCCAGCGATTTTTAGGATTGTTTAGCGTTCCGTTGGGGTTAACACCTGTGGTTGTATAGTTATAGGGCCCTCTTAATGTTGGATAATATGCAAGATCGAATGTTGGAAGCGTAAGATTCTGCCCGGTTACCGCTTGCTTGAAAGGAAAAACTTCCTGTTCAATTACTTCCCTTACATAATGGTTAGATTGCTCGTTTCTATTATTTTTAATATTATCCGGCGTTAAATTATTATTACGATTAAAGAAAATTGGATCGATGGTATAAAATGCAAGTTTTGCGCGATTGAAGCCATAATTTAAATCCACATCTTTCGACTCAGGAAATAGCTGTGGGGTTCCGGATATCTGCCACGATACCGGACTTTTAATGTCGATAATTGAGCGGCTTCCTTCAAAATCATCCAGGTAACTTGCCCCGTTCTTGCTTCCTGCAAAGTTTAACGCCCTTGGATGACCCGGTATTAGTTTCGCGAACTCTCCGGTAAACGTAATAGACGACTTTTCTTTAGTGCTGAAAAAGGGGAGCTTATCTACTATTTTGGTAAGCCACCTCGATTCGGAACTATAGTTGGCATCCATTCCCCATATGGTGTTAGAAATCGCCTCTTCCCCAATGTTGATTTTGGGTGTAAGTGGCCTTTCCGAAAGGTTCATAATGGTGCCACCAAGATTTAATTTATCATTTACACGATAATCGAACCTTGAGCCAAATAACGAGCGTTGCTGTAATCCAAAAAGCTCGTTATTTTCCATCTTGATTTTAATCTGCTGCCCGGAACTAAGCAATGCCTGGTTAAGAATTCTTACCCGGCCGCTGTTATAGTCGACCGTAAAATCTGCACCCTCGGATAGCGGCAACGTTCCGGCAGTTACCTGCACAGACCCCGGCGGAACATTGATCGCATTTAACTGAAACTCAGAGCTAACCTCAGATTGATACGTACCCTTAAATATATATCGGTTTAACCGGGTAAATAATTGTTGAGCATTCACCCGTACTGAATCATACAAAGGTTGAAAAACGTATTTTTCAATCAGGGCGCGTTCCGTTACCGGATTGAATTTTCTGGCCAAATCTGACCCAAATGGCTCCACAAGAGGAAAGGTAATTCGACCGTTCAGCGGATCTATGGTAACACCGTCTATAAAGTCAAAATATCCATCAGGCTTGCTATCGCCCACCTGATTCAAGTTATCGAGATTAGTAGCCTGGATCCAAAGCTTTCCATTCAGGCTGCTTGCATCCGATATTACAGGCTGCTCAACACCGGTTTCTTCCTCAAGACGGAAGATATTAAAATTGAACGCATTTCTGCTGATTTGGTATGCGCCAAGAGAATAGATGTTTTTCATCATCAAATCCCAGGAAGGCAGGTTGGTTTTTAAAATTTCGTTTTTAAGTAACTTAACAAATAGTAACTGCGGGTTATTGGGATCTACCGGAACATCTGATGAAAACTCACCCACCTGATATTCGATACCGTTAGCATTGTAACGATAAGCCACAGCTAAAACTTCATCTGCATTTAATGCGGCATTTAACGAAATATAACCTAAACGTGCGTTTAATGTAAATTCCCTTTCGGTCAACTTCCTTGCATATGTAAGTTTAGAATAGTTATCTGTTCCGCCAGTGCTTTGGAAAAAAGTATTAATTGTGTTAGAGTTGGTTAGCCTGGCATCAGGAGGAAGACTTTTCAACAAAGTATTAGATTGTTGGTCAAAACCTGGGCTTAGAAATCCTGCCGGCAACCTTGAGGTACCACCTTGAAATAGAGTTTTGTTATAAGGATTATTCTCACCTAAATCCATAAATGCAAGTACATCTCTAGAATCGGTAGTGCTATTGCTGCGATTTGTTACCCAAACTTCAATTTTGCTTATTGTGGTGTTAGAGGTAATCATCGGGATATTTTGGAGCGATTTATTGTAGTTCTCTCTAAAATATTGGGCCAGGAAATAGTGTTTGTTAGCTTCGTAATTATCAGCGCCAATTCTAAATTCATTCTGTTGAGAACCGTTGCTGATGTTTATTTCGCGAGGTTGGGATTTTTGCTGAGAGAAAATGCTGGTAACATTCAATCTGCCAAACTGCATTTGGGTTTTTAAACCAAATAAAGCTTGGCTTCCAGTTATTAATGAAGAACTTAAGGGCAAACTGACATTACCGGCCTCTATTTTCTGAATAATTTCATCGGGTTTGCCGGTATAATCCAGCTTCATTTGATTTTCAAAATCAAACTGCGCCTCGGTGTTATAATTTGTTGATATGCGGAGTTTTTCACCAATTCTTCCAACAACATTCATTTGAATTCTTTGATCAAAATCAAAGCTTCCTTGTTTACGTTGCCGCTCATTAAACAAGGGGTTTTCATTTTTATTAATCCTTCCTGCGAGCGTTAATTCGGCACTTCCTTGTGGCCTGATGTCGATTATCGAACCGCCAAAAATGCGTTCAAAACTTTTACTTTTAATATTAATGGCTGGTACAAAACCAGGTTCGTGTGATTTTTCGATTGGCGCATCCGAAAGCTGTTTCCAGTTATTCCTCTTTATCTGCTCGCTCTCATATTTCTGATACTCGTCTATTGTTAAATATTGAGGTGCGCGAAAAGGCTTATCACCAATTTTATCCTGAATAATATAACGTTTAGTGACCGGATCGAAATCAACGCTTCGTTGAATGTTTGATGGATTAGGAAGAGCAAATCCTGGCTTAGGTTTTAATTCTAATATCCGTGAATCAGAAAATGGATATTTAAGTTTCAGGGAATCTGATGCGGAGTTTTGAGTTTGCGCGAATGCACCTCCAGAAATAGTTATAAACAAAAAACAGCAGATCCCCAGTATGCTGAACGCACCTAAACTTCTCAAAATCAGTTAGTATTTAATGTAATTATAAGGTTTTCAAGGCGAACTTAATTAATTGTTCAACCGACAATGTTTCTATTGAATTTTTAATGATCTGATCCACTGTCTTCTCGGCTGTATTTTTGGAAAAGCCAAGCATTACCAAAGCAGACAATGCTTCATCTTTTACAGTATTATACTGCGGTGCGTCAGTTAATGTCTCAATTCCCTCTTTCTTTAACTTATCTTGTAATTCTAAAATTAAACGTTGCGCAGATTTAGGTCCTATTCCTTTAATCCTTTGCATTTGTGACACATCCCCTTTCACAATCGCGGTTTGAATCTCATCCGGTGTAACCGATGATAAAATCATTCGACCTGTGCCCGGGCCAATGCCCGATACTGAAATTAAATGAAGAAATAGCCGCCTTTCCCCCTCATCAGAAAACCCATATAAGGTATGGGCATCTTCTTTAACATGCAGCCAAGTATAAAGCTTACAATTTTCTTTGCCGGTTACTTTAGAATAGGTATTAAGGGATATATTGATATGATATCCCACACCGTTCGCTTCAATCACAACAAAAGTAGCACACTTGAAAACTAATTTTCCTGAAATGTAAGCGTACATTTATAATTTTCTACGGCTAAATAAACTTTTGCGTTTTTTAACAACGTTCAATTCATGTTTAGATTGTACGTCAACTACAGCAATTGTAACCATATTTACAATTTCGCGCACTGAGCTGCCCATTTGAAGTACATGTACCGGCTTATTTAGGCCCAATAAAATTGGTCCAATTGCTTCAGCTTCACCTAGTTCCTGTAAAAGTTTGTAGGCAATGTTCCCCGATTCCAAATTCGGAAATACAAGGGTATTTGCCGGCGCATCTGCAAGAGTGCTAAATGGAAAATTATCTTTTAAGAGCGCATTATTGATAGCAAAGTTTGCCTGCATTTCTCCGTCTACGGTTATTTCCGGATGTTGTTCGTGCAAAATTCGTACTGCTTCGCGAGTTTTAAATGGCACATCATCTTCATTAGATCCAAAATTTGAATAAGATAATACCGCAATGCGCGGGTTGATATTAAACTTTTGTACCGATTTATTCAATAAAATGGCAATATCTACCAATTCTTCTATAGTTGGATTTTTATTGATGGTTGTGTCGCCAAAAAATACCGGGCCTTTTTTTGTGAGCATCATGTACATTCCGGCAACACGGTTAACACCGGCCTCTGTTCCAATTACCTGCAAGGCTGGTTTTACTGTCGCGCCATAGTCCTTAGTCAGTCCCGAAATCAGCGCATCGGCCTCGCCAAACTCTACCATACAAGCACCGTAATAATTGCGGTCGAGCATCATTTTTCGAGCCTGAAACAGATTTATTCCCCGGCGTTGTCTTTTTTTGTAAAGAAACTGCGCGTAGCGTTCAATATTTTCAAGTTCCTGGGATGGATCAATAATCTGCATCCCCTCCAAATCTAAACCTGTTTCTTTTATAATCTTGTTGATCCTATCTTTATTTCCTAAAAGAATGGGGCGTGCGATACCTTCGTCTCTAACAATTTGTGCTGATTTTAATATTTTGTAATGATCAGCTTCAGCAAAAACTACACATTTAGGATCTGATTTTGCTTTATTACTAATTCCTCTCAATAATGCATCTTCTTTACCAAGCCTGCGGCTCAATTCTTCTGCGTAAGCGTCCCAATCAGTAATAGTTTTTCTTGCGATACCCGAATCGATAGCTGCTTTCGCCACTGCAAGTGATACCGACGTAATAAGCCTTGGATCGTTTGGTTTAGGGATGATATAATCCTTCCCAAACTTTATATTTTTCATGTTATAAGCCAGATTAACCGCTTCGGGAACAGTTTTTTTGGCTAATTCTGCAATTGCTTTTACGGCCGCAATCTTCATCTCTTCGTTAATGCCAGTTGCTCTCACATCCAATGCACCGCGAAAGATATATGGGAATCCCAATACATTGTTTACCTGGTTTGGATAATCGGAACGCCCGGTCGCCATGATCACATCTTTTCTGGCCGAAACAGCTTTATCGTAAGCAATTTCCGGGTTAGGATTCGCCATCGCAAAAACAATTGGATTTTTTGACATTGTTTTAAGCACCTGCGCACTTAAAACATCTGCTGTAGAAAGCCCGATGAAAACATCTGCATCTTTCATAGCTTCTTCAAGCGTATTTATATTTCGGTCTGTGGCAAACTCTGCTTTAATCGCATCAAGCTTTTCGCGATCCTTTCGGATAACTCCCGACCGATCAACCATCACCATGTTTTCTTTTCTTGCACCCAAACTTAAATACAATCGAGAGCAGGAAATCGCCGCCGCGCCTGCACCATTAATAACAATCTTAATTTTATCGAGCCTCTTTTTCTGGATCTCACAAGCATTTAAAAGTGCTGCTGCAGATATTATCGCTGTACCATGCTGGTCATCGTGCATAACCGGAATATTCATTTCGGCTTTAAGACGGCGTTCAATTTCGAAACACTCAGGGGCCTTTATATCTTCAAGGTTTACACCTCCAAAAGTCGGTTCAAGTGCTTTAACAATTCTTACAAATTCGTCTACGTCTTTGGTATTTAACTCCAAATCGAATACGTCGATATCTGCGAAGATTTTAAATAGAAGTCCTTTTCCCTCCATTACGGGTTTACCAGCTTCCGGACCAATATCGCCTAAGCCTAATACCGCGGTACCGTTGCTAATAACCGCTACCAGATTCCCTTTTGCAGTGTACTTGTAAACGTCGTCTATGTTTTCGGCAATTCGTAAACAAGGCTCCGCTACACCGGGCGAATAAGCTAAAGTAAGGTCTCTTTGAGAATTTGTGGGTTTGGTAGGAACTACTTCGATCTTCCCGGGGCGTCCCTGAGAATGGTAGTCAAGGGCATCCTGTTTCCGATTAATTTTACTCATTAAATGCTCCGCTTGGTGAGATGGGCAAAATTACAATTCTTTTGCAGAGAAATGGAAATTTACCAAATCAATCTTGTGCTGTAAAAGTCGAAGAACGGGATTAAATGAGCGTTTAAAATCTTACCAGATATTAGCTCTCCCTGATTCTTAAGATCATTCCGGGTTTAACGGAGTAATTTTTAAGCTTATTAAGGATTTTGATTTCTTCTTCGGTTCCATCAAACTTTTCGGCTATAGAAAACAAGGTATCTCCTTCTTGTACTTTGTAAGTGAAGTACACATTTCGAGTAACAAAGCCGGCAACTTTAGGCTTCTCGCTTTCGGGGATAGTATACGCAAGTACAAGATCGCCTTCAACCGGTTCGGTCTTAAGCATTTCATTTTTTAATGCAGTATAGATATAAGGCTTAATTTCGGGAATCACCAAATTTTTAGGATTCTTTAAACTCCCCTTTAACATTTGGTTCTTATAAGATGGGTTAAGCAGTGATAAAATATCGATGCTTACGTCAGTAGCTTTAGCAATACTCCAAAGGGAAATCTTCCTATTTACTGTGATCGTGTTAGTGAAAATATTGAAACCGGTTTCCCCAGGATAAATGCCATGACGTTTACTGGTATTCATGATGTAAAGGGTTGCGATGAACGCAGGTACATAACCCTGAGTTTCCACCGGAAGGTATTTCCGTATTTGCCAGTAATCAAGATTACCGCCGCCGGCATTTTCTCTGGCCCAGCGAATGTTATTGTGACCGCAATTGTAAGATGCAATAGCTAATAGCCAATCGTTATACATGGCATAAGATTTCAGTAAATAATCTGCTGCTGCCGCAGAAGCTAATACCGGATCTTTGCGCTCATCAACGTTATCATCTATAGTTAACCCATAGATCTTACCAACAGGTTCGAGGAATTGCCACAAACCGGTTGCGCCAACCCATGATTTTGCGTGAGGATTTAATGATGATTCTACAACAGAAAGATATTTTAATTCGTCTGGAAGGCCTTTTTCTTTAAATACACGCTCATAGATGGGAAAATAATATTTCGACAATCCCAAAACTTTAGAGAAGCGTGTTTTCTGAGATGCGTAAGAATTTATGAGTTTTTGAACAGACTCATTGTAAGTTAAAGGAACCGTCTTTTGTAAATTTTCGAGGGTTAATCGACATGTAGGGTCTAATGAACCAGAAGCCCGTTTCGAGCTTTCTTTAATTACTGATGCTTTAGTATCCAGCGAAAAGCCCAAAATCCCCAATCCGCTGAACAATACCAAAGTAAAGGTCACTGTTCTTTTCATCTTAAAACTCATTAGCATTATGCGATTATACACCATGCCTTTTACTAAACTACTTCTTTTTTTGTTACGTTCATAACGTATTTGGAGAATGCAAGTAATTCCGCTTCTCCAAAACGCTTTCCAATAAACTGAATTCCCAGAGGCAGGTTTTCTTTATTTTCTCCAAGAGGTAAAGAAATTGCAGGTATACCGGCCAATGAAGCTTGTACTGTAAAGATATCTGCGAGGTACATTACCACCGGATCATCAATTTTTTCTCCAATACCAAATGCCGGCCCGGGCGTTGTTGGAAGCAAAATGAAATCATGGTTTTCAAGAATCTCATCTGTTTTTTTTCGTATCAGTTGTCTTACTTTCTGAGCTTTTCCGTAAAATGCATCATAATGCCCGGCGCTCAAAACAAACGTTCCTAACAAAATGCGTCGCTTTACTTCATCACCAAATCCTTCAGACCTTGATTTTTTATAAGTGCTTTCTAAGTCTACAGCATTCGGACTGCGATAGCCGTAATGCACGCCATCGTATCTTGCCAGGTTCGACGATGACTCGGCCATTGTAAGTATGTAATAAGTTGGCACTACGTAATCCAGATAAGGAAAAGATATTGGCTCAACTTCATGCCCTTCGTCAATAAGCCGTTTTATAGTTTGTTCTGTTAAGAATTTTATTTCAGGATCAAGCCCTTCGCTGTTTAGTGTTTCCGGTAAATAGGCAATACGCTTTTTTCCTGATGACGTTAGGTTTTTAGAATAGTAAGGCACAGGTAATGTTGAACAAGTGCTATCATAGTCATCGTGACCGGCGATTACCTCTAAAAGTAGGGCCGCATCTTCTACAGATTTTGTGATTGGGCCAACTTGGTCGAAGGATGAGGCGTACGCGATTATACCATGTCGGGAAACTCGTCCATAAGTAGGCTTCAGGCCTACAACTCCGCAAAAAGCAGCGGGCTGCCGGACAGAGCCGCCTGTGTCTGTGCCCAGAGATGCCATACATAAATCAGCTTGAACAGCTACGGCCGAACCTCCTGACGAGCCACCGGGTACTTTTGTATTATCTGCATCGTTTTTTACCGGGCCGAAGTAGGAATTTTCGTTGGAGCCGCCCATTGCAAACTCATCGCAGTTTTGGCGGCCAATGATGATCGCATCTTCAGCCAAAATACGCTCTACAACAGTAGATGAGAAAATGGTATTATAATTTTCAAGGATTTTTGAGCCTGCAGAAATATTATGGTCTTTATAACAGATAAGGTCTTTAATCCCTAATATCATACCGGCTAATTTTCCGGCAGTTCCATCAATTAATTTATGCTGAACCTGGACAGCTCTTGCTCTTGCTTCATCAGGATAAACCTCTATAAAAGCGTTTAAGTGCTTTTTCTCTTCTATCCTGTTAAGATAACTCTCAACTAGTTCAACTAACTGTAAATTACCTTCTTTTATCTCTTCTTGTAAAGAATTTAGAGATGAGTATTGATACATGGCGTGAAAATACGCATTTCTACGAAATGAATGCTTTTTTGCTATTATTCCTTTGGTTTAAAATGGAAAAACCCCATCCGTTTAGAGATGAGGCTATGCTTTATAACAATTGAGACTAAATATCTCTTTGTTCCGAATCTTTTGTTGGTACAGGAGCTCCGTCCTTACCTTCCTTAAACTCTTTTACACCGCGGCCAAGTCCACGCATTAATTCAGGAATTTTTTTACCTCCGAATAATAATAAAAGTACAGCTACTATTAAGATGATTTCCGGGGCACCTAAGCCAATTAAAAAAATACTGCTTATCATGTTCTATAATTTAGACTGTGTCTGATCTATTTGTTGTTCTGTACTGGTTGATGTATCGCTAACCACATCAACTTTTATATCATCATGTACGGAATTTATATTGCGATGGATTTCTGCTTTTACTCCGTCTGAAGCATCTTTAAATTCACGAATGCCTTTTCCAAGGCCACGAGCTAATTCCGGAAGCTTTTTACCGCCAAACAATAATAATACAACCGCCATAATCAACATTATTTCGGGGGTACCCATATTAAGAAATAAAAAAATCGAGCTAAACATCATCGTCAAAAAGTTTACAAATATACTTATATATACGAATAAAGTCTGGGTTTAGTTTGCAAGCCAGGATTCAGGATTGGTAGGACTGCCACCCTTTCTTACCTCAAAGTGTAGCTGAGTGGTCCCGTCAACAGGGTCGGTTATTACAGCACCAATGTTTTGTTTAACAGCAACTTTCTCACCTTTCGATACACTTACAGACCGCAAATTCGAATAGACAGTAAAATATTCTCCATGAACAATTAATATGGCATAAGATCCGCCCATATTTAAAACAGTTGATACTTCTCCGGAGAAAACAGCTCTTACGGATGAGCCGGGATTCGTTTTGATATCAACCCCGTTATTATCTACCGTTACATTACCGTATTTAGATATTCCGTACCTGGATACGATTTGCCCCTGTGCAACCGGCCAGGGAAGGCGTCCGCGATTTCCTAAAAAGTCAGAAGATAATTTCGCTGCTTCAGGTGTAGAAGTTAACACACTCGAACCCCTTGATACTGGTTTAGCTGTAGTACCTGCTCTTTCGGCTGCTGCTTTGGCAGCCGCTTCAGCTCTTCTCCGAGCTTCAGCAATTTCGCGATTAATTGCCGCGTTGATAGATCTGTTTAACTGCTTTACTTCTTTTTGTTTGCTCGAAACCTCTTGCCGTACTTGTTTTTCCTGTTTGGTTAGCTTACTTAACTCTACCGCTTGATTTTTCTTTTCTTTACCCAGCGTTACTTTTTCGTTCTCCTGACTATGAAGAAGATTATTTTTTTTTCGTTTGTTTTGATCAAGCTCCACGATTCTTATTCCTAACTCTTTTTGAGTGTCCTGAATATAATGGGCTTGCTTTTTTCGGTAATCGCCAAATTGTTGCAGGTACTTTAATCTTTTATACGCCTGATTGAAATTCTCGGAAGCGAAGATGAACATAAGTTTTCCGTACGCACTTTGATTTCTAAAGGCAAAGAGCACCATACCTGCGTACTCTTTTTTTAATTTATCAAGTTGAGCCTGTAAAGAGCGGACGTTATTGTTGCTCTCGGAGATTTGATTGTTGAGTAGTTTAACCTCAGAATTGATGGTATGAATTTTTTCTTCTCTTAAACGGATCTGAGTATTGAGAACATTTATTTGTTTTATAGACAGCCTCTTGTTTTTCGAAATTTTGCTTTGTGATCTTTTAAGATCTTCTATCTCTCGTGTGAGAGCTTCTTTTCTACGTTTTAACTCAGCACTGCTTTGGCCAAAAGAGACACCTGCAATACCTAGAAAAATGAAGAGAATGAATACCTTCTTAAAACTCATAGATGCAAATCTATCTAAATTAATCTTTTACTGTATACCTTTTAGGTACATTAAACGGAAAATCAGTCGCCTCGTTTATGGTGATTTGGGTGTAATGAAGATCGATATTGATGCTTTTATTAGTCGCGTTAGATTGTATTGAAGCAGCTTGTGGAATATCTTGCCCGCTCACGTTTTGGTACTCACCATAATTAATGGTCAGCGATTGCGATTTCTTCGCATCCTTCAAATTATTTTGAATGAGATTATGCTGATCATTGCAAATCATCAGGTAAACCAACTCATCTAAATTTCCTTTAAGCTGAACTTGGCCGCCATTAACAGTCACTGATGATGTTGGTGATAATGCTGCAGGCATCACATCGCCAATAAAGATATTCTGCAGCGTAATAAAATCAAGTTGATCGTTGGCAAATTCATAAATATATTCAAATGGCTTACGTGTGTAAGTATTCTCAATCTTGTTAAGAATTTTCACGCTATCTGGGGTAATGTATGCGCGGGCCACCTCACCAATAAGCGGATGGGATACAGAAACCCATATTACCTTGTCTTTTTGCATCCGGATGTTCATCACCACATCATTACTTTTTTTATTAATGGTAAGCTCTGCCTTCGCTTTTAAAACCATGGTATTAAAATTTACCTGCTTTGCTGCAACCTTATTCAATACGTCAGCCTTATTAATAGTTGGTTTATTTTCTAAAACCGGGGCTACAACTACAGGTGTAACAGGCTTTCTTACTTTGCAGGCAAAAGCCGATAGCAAGACAAATAATATTATCGCTTTACTCAATATATTTCTTCTCATAAATCTTTTTTTCTAATGTGCTGGATTTTTCGCCTTTAGCTTTTGCTAATTTCCACTGTTCTAAAGCCTTGGCTGCTTCCCCAATCTTAAACAAAATATCGCCGTAATGTTCGTACTGAGTACCGCTTTCGGGATTATGCTTTATTGCCTTTTCAATCCAGATGCGGGCCTCTGTATATTTTTTCTGCTTGAATAAAACCCATGCGTAAGTGTCTTCAAAAGATGCATTTCCTTGTTCGAGCTCATTTGATTTTTTAGACATCGAAGCAGCACGGTCAAGGTTTTCGTTTCGTAACGATAAATAATAGGCGTAATTATTCAACACATAGGAATTTGTGGGATTTAATTCAAGCGCCTTCTCATATGCCTGATCCGAATCCTTGGACTTTTTCAAACCATTATAAGAATCGCCAAGGCCCGAATATATCTGCGATAGAAGCTGTTTGTCTTCTACCTCTAAAGTAGAGGCATTTTTAAGATAGCTAATGGCTTTCTCGTGCTTGCCCGTTTGAGCGAATGCTATCGCTGTATATAAATATAAAGGTGCCTGGTTTGGAAAAAGTGTTAATGCTTCCTCTCCATCTGTAATCGCGGCTGCATAATCTCTTTGAGTAACTTCAATATTTAAAAGCTGCTCCCAAATTTGATACACCTGGTCATTTAATTTAAGTGCTTGTTTGTAAGACGTTTTGGCTTTATCTAACTGATTATCCTGGAAAAGCACGTCGCCATAAACTGAAAAAGATTTAGGATCGGCGGGATGGGTTTGTGTTACAAGAAGTCCGAGCGCTACCGTTTCGGTTCTGATAGTACTGCTCTTAAATTCGGGTAATAATGAAAGGATGATCTGGATCTTTGCATCGATATTCAGCCCCGGATCACTAAAAGCTACTTTTAATTCATCGAAAGCCTGAGCGATCTTACCCTGACTTTTATAAGCATCTGCCAAGGCAAGTCTGATATAAGGATCGCTGGCATTTATACTTTTAGCTTTATCAAGTATTTCGATGGTTTTTTTAATATTTCCGGCTTTTATATAAACCTCACTAAGATTTAGATAATTGCGCATTTCGGTGGGATTGCTGATGATTAAACCTTCCAGATCGCTGGATGCCTTTTCAGATTTTCCTTGTTTCTGATAAACCCGTTGACGCGCAGTTACCAGGTTCTCCGAATTGCCAAAACGCTGTTCTATTTCAGTATAAACTTTTTGGGCTTCATTATTTTTGTTCTGGATATATAAGGCGTTTGCCTTATCGTAGTAATAATCTTCCTCATAAGGATCAATCCTGATCAATTCATTAAATGCAAGGATCAGCTGTTCGATATTTCTGGTCTTTTTATAAATGTCTGCCATTAAAAGCCAATACCATTTGTTTTCCGGATCAACCGTCACTGCCATTCGGATCAATCGTTCAGCTTCTTTATCTCTATTTTGTAAATGGTTATAGTTTGCTAGCTCATATAAGGCGGCATCATTCGCTGGCGAAATTTCAAGAACTTGTTTAAAGTATTTTTCCGCTTCAATAAAGTTCAACTTTGCTTTTTCTCTTAGTCCCTCATAGAAATAGCCTTTCATCCTTAAACTATCTTCGGCACTAATAACCCTTCCAACTACAAAAACAGGAGAGGATTTTTTTTGAGCATAACAAACGCCGCAAATCAGAAGAAGAAAAAGAAATGAACCTTTTAACATTATTAAATACCTGTATGTCCGTACCCTCCCGAACCGCGTGTTGTGTCGTTTAAAACTTGGGCATTTTGCCAACTGATTTGTTCGTGTTTAGCAATTATCATCTGCGCTATTCTGTCTCCGTTTTGAACTACGAAATCCACATCTGAAAAATTGATCAGCAAAATTTTAATCTCACCACGATAATCTGCATCGATTGTTCCTGGCGAGTTTAGAACTGTAATTCCATGCTTTAACGCTAAACCACTTCGAGGTCGTATCTGGGCTTCGTAGCCTTTTTCAAGCTCCATATATAAACCTGTAGGAATTAGAGCTCGTTGAAAAGGTTTAATTATTACTTCTTCTGTGAAAAATGCACGCAAATCCATCCCGGCAGATAAGTCAGTTTCATAATTTGGGAGTGGATTAGATGATTTATTTATTATGCGAATTTCCATGGAGTATAGCAAATAAGGCTTTGCGTTCTATTAAAAATGTTCCGAGTAAGAACACAAACAACAGTGCGTTTCCGATTAACAAATTCCTATCAAACACGTTGAATGACAGCACTACGAGTAAAATTGAAACGGCAATATAGCTTAGGTTCTTTTTTAAATTATAAGGAATGGGATAATTCTTCTGACCCAAAATGTAAGATAAAACCATCATACTGGTGTAAGCGGCAAGGGAGATCCAGGCAGAAGCAATATAGCCGTATTTCGGGATGAATAACAGATTCATTACGATAGTTAGCAAAGCACCAACACCAGATATATATAAACCGAACCGGGTTTGATCCGATAGCTTATACCAGATAGAGAGATTCATATAAATGCCTAGACTTACATATCCAAAAAGTAAAATGGGTACCACTTTTAAGCCCGCCCAATAGATATCTCGTTGTTCCGGATCCTCAGATCTTATCCAAATTTTTAAGACCTCGATATTGGCTACTAGGGCGACAAAGATTATTGAAATGGCTATTACAAAGTAATTCATAATAGTGGCATAGTTATCACCTGAATTTTTATTCTTTTCATGGCTGAAAAAGAACGGTTCGGCGCCTAAGCGGAAGGCCTGAATGAAGATACTGAGGAAGATCGCGATTTTTGCACAAGCTCCGTAAATCCCAACTTGAAGAATGCCCTCAATCGGCGGTAAAAGCGCTTTTAAGAATATTTTATCGACATTTTCATTTATGATAAACGAAATGTTCGCTATTAACACCGGAAAGCTATATGCAAACATATCGCGTATCAAACTCCAATCGGCTCTGAGTTTCAGTTTAAGCAATTCGGGAATTAGCAAAAGCAGTGTAACGGCGCTAGCAATTAAGTTAGAAATAAATACGTACCCGATCCATTCCATTTTATACCATCCGGAAAAATACGATGCTAAAGGGCCGCCACCTTTAATGATACCTGGAATAAGAAGTATAAAAAAAAGATTCAAGCCTACGAAAGTAAGCACGTTGATCAACTTTATCATTCCATATCTCAGTGGTTTTCCTTCTGCTCTTATTCTTGCAAAGGGAATAATCGATATTCCGTCTATGATAAGTATGAAAATAAAGTATCGAATGTACGACGCGTAATCATCAATAGTGGTTTGGCCGCCACCAGACATCCATTGAGCAAAATTTCTTGAGAAAAGTAGTGCAACGGTTAGCAGAACTACCGAGGTTGAAGCAATTACGATAAAACTGTTATTATAAACTTTATCCTTGTCGATGTCGGTTTTGTTTGAATATCGGAAAAACGTGGTTTCCATGCCAAATGCCAGCACAGCGCTTAGCATTGAGGCCAAACTATACATATAGGTAAAAATGCCGTAAATTTTTGCCGGAAAAACTGAAATATAAAATGGGGTTAGGATAAAACCAAGTAACCTGGAAATTATCGTACTTACACCATAGATAGCAGTTTGGCCTGCAAATTTTTTGAGAGTTGACAAATTAGCTGAGTCCTACTTTTTTAATATCTCAAAATTACGATAGTTTTTTAGTTCGTCTTCAACAACCTCCACATTTTGCACAGATGCCTGTAGTGGTCCTTCATGGCAAAATTCAAGGAACGATTCAAGCGAAAAATCGTCTCCTTCGGCTTCAATATAGACATCGCCGGAAGGCAGATTTTTTACAAACCCCTTTACTCCAAGCTGATCTGCGACAGCTTTAGTTGACATTCTGAAAAATACGCCTTGCACCTTTCCCTTCACCAGAATATTTACGTGTTTCATATCTCCTGTAAAAGTATGAAAGGTAGACAGGTTTATTATAATGATTGCTTAAATAAGCTTTTGAACCTTGGATTCGATTGTTAATTTCAATCCCTCTACGTTGGTGATAAGGTTTAGTCCGGGTTTTTTTCCCTTTTCAATACTTCCAAATTTATCCTCGATTCCAAAAAACTTGGCCCCGTTAATTGTTGCCCAATTGATAGTTTCTGTCAAGGAAAGTGAAGGCAGGTGAGAATGCAAAGTCTTTAATTCAGACAAAATACATAACGTCTTGTTGGAAGCCAGGCTATCGGTACCAAGCGTAATATTAAAATCGTGGTATTGAAACATCTCAACCTTTGGCAGACGATTTTCTATAAATAAGTTTGCATTTGGGCAAAAACACCAGGTTATAGCTCTACCAGATCGAAGTATAAAGTAGATATCCTTCAAGCTGGTATAAGTATTATGAACAAGCATTGTTTTTTGTGCTGCAGGGATTAGCGGAATAATACTTTGTATTGAGTTACGGGCCTGAGGTTTAAAGAAATCGATGTTAATATTCAGGTCTTTATAAAACTTCAAGAATTCCCCCGTCTTGTAACGGTAAAGCTTATTCTCGTCTTCACTTTCCTGGTTATGTATGGTTAATGGACTGCCGGACTCGCCGCAAAATTTACCAATGTACCTGAATAGTTCTTTTGTTGCCGAATAAGGAGCGTGAGGCACAATTGAGGCGTGTAATGGTGAGAACTCTTCAAGTAATTCCGTGCCTTCTCTAAAAATATCTTTCGCTTTATCTGGTTCGAAAGAAAGCAATTCTATAAAAGTGTAGTAATATAAATGACTGTTTTCTTTTACCTTCTTTGATTCTATAGTATTAGAAATATCTCCAGCAGCAACAATTCCGTTCTTCCACATTAGTGCATCAGCTTCCTGAATTGCTTCTTGTGATAGGGGAGTTGTTTTTTTTAAATTGATTACGTTTTTAATAAATGAAATCAATCCCTCCTTTTCAGGTACTTTATTTCTCAAGTGAGAAAGTTCGAGATGACAGTGAGAATTAATAAATCCGGGAGTAATAATTCCTTGTAATTTGTTGATCGGAAGGTTTTGGATTTCTGGGCTGTCTTCGGTGTACAAATTGAGAATTAAGCCCTCATCATCAACAGATATTACACCGTTCTTAAGAGGCTCGGATGTTGCAGGTAGAATATAATCAGCACTATAAAACTTCGCCATGAAGGTATATCCCTTTTGCCCCTAAATTAAACGCAGCATAAAATTGCTGTTACAACAACAATAATAGGAATATTTTTGTTTAACATTTTATAAACAAATAAAACCGGAATTAGATTTAAATTTGATCTTGTGATTGAGGCTGTGGTAAAACGTGATATTAGGAATCTCTCCGACTTAGAAATAAAGAAATTTCTTCTTGAAAATGCCGAGCCTGCTTTTCGGGTTAAGCAGATTTCGGAGTGGCTTTGGGTGAAATCTGCCAGAAGTTTCGATGAGATGAGTAATCTTTCGAAGGTTTTGAGAGAAAAACTAGAGTCGAATTTTAAAATCAATGTCATCCACATCGATCAAAGCCAAATCAGTTCAGATCGGACTATCAAAAATACCTTTAAACTATACGATGGCAATATCATTGAAGGTGTATTAATCCCAACTACCGAACGGATGACTGCCTGCGTAAGCTCACAAGTAGGCTGCAGCTTGACCTGCAAATTTTGCGCGACTGGTTATATGGATCGCAAGCGAAACCTTGATGCTGCTGAAATCTATGATCAGGTTGTTTTAATTGATAAACAAGCGAAAGAAAATTATGGGATTGCGCTGAGCAATATTGTTTACATGGGCATGGGCGAACCACTATTAAATTACGCTAACGTCCTAAAATCGGTTGAATATCTCACCTCTGAAACCGGCCTTAACATGGCTGCAAAACGCATTACGGTTTCTACAGCCGGTATCGCGAAAATGATTAAAAAGCTTGGTGATGATAATGTGAAATTTAATCTGGCTTTGTCTTTACACGCAGCAAATGACCTAAAGCGAAACGAGATAATGCCAATAAACGAGCAGAATTCTTTGGCCGCTTTGGCGGAAGCTTTGAAGTATTACTATCTCAAAACCAAGAATCCAGTAACGTACGAGTATATTATTTTTAATGATTTTAATGATGAGTTACAGGATGCCGCCGAACTTGCAAAGTTTTGTAAGCATGTTCCCTGCAAAGTGAACATCATCGAATATAATCCAATTTCTTTCGCATCTTATCTAAATGCCGGCGAAGATAAAACTGAAGCGTTCGCAAATTACTTAAAGAAGCAGGGCATTATTACCAATATTCGCAGAAGCAGGGGTAAAGATATCGACGCAGCCTGCGGACAGCTTGCGGTGAAAGAAACCAGTATGTAGCCAGATTTTTGTTAATTTGGGGAATGAATCTGGTTGCACAATACGCCGAAGACTTCTTCTCACTCTTTTTTCCGCAACTATGCGCCGGATGTGGTAAGAGTCTTTTTAAAAATGAAACGGTTATTTGCACCGACTGTATTTATCATTTACCCTATACCAAATTTCATTTAGATCCCTCCAATCCGGTTTCACAGCAGCTTTGGGGCCGACTGACTTTTCAGGCTGCTTTCGCTTACCTGCATTTCCAAAAAGGTTTGCGTGTGCAGAACCTCATTCATCAGCTTAAATATAATCATAAACCAGAAGTAGCTTTTAGGTTAGGAGAGTTATATGGGTTACAAATTAAAGATTCGAAGGCTGTGCGAGATCTTGACTTGATTATTCCGGTTCCATTACATCCTGCAAAGCAAAAAAAGCGCGGCTATAATCAAAGCGAAGCCTTTGCAAACGGATTGTCGCATAGCTTAAACATTCCGGTAAATCTTGATTTAAAACGTGCTGTTTTTACCGACACTCAGACCAGAAAATCGCGCTTTGTGCGTTATGAAAGCATGAAAGATGTTTTCCGCTTAAAGTCTCATGCTGATTTGGTAAATAAACATATTTTGTTGGTTGATGATGTGGTTACGACCGGAGCTACGCTTGAAGCCTGTGGTCTTGAACTTTTAAAAGTTAACGGCTTAAAGATGAGTATAGCCACCATTGCTTTCGCAAATTGATGAGAATCTTAACTACTCTAGCTGTTATTTTACTTTTCCTTTTCGGATGCAGAAAGGATGATCAAATAAGTACCGATCCTGCTTTAAAGTTGGAATTCTCGGCTGACAGTATTTTGTTCGATACTGTTTTTACATCTATTGGCTCTACAACTCAAAAGCTCAAAGTGTATAATCGCAGCAAGCAGGCAATAAAGATTTCTGAAATAAAGTTAGCTGGCGGTTCTGCTTCAAATTACCAGATAAATATTAATGGAATCCCTGGTATAAACGCATCTGATATTGAATTACGGGGCAATGACTCGCTGAACATATTCGTCAGAGTTACAATTAACCCCAACTCGAACACACTCCCTTTCGTGGTTAGCGATCTTTTAGAATTCCTTACCAACGGAAACTCTCAAAAAGTGATCCTCAATGCATACGGTCAGAATGCAGTTTTTTTGAAGGACGCAGTTATCAATACAAATTTAACCTGGACTAAGAATCTTCCGTATGTTATCTATGGCCCTGTAACCATAGCCACCGGGAGAACTTTAACGATTGAAAAAGGGAGCCGGATCTATTTCCATAAAAACGCTGAAATGGTTGTGGGCGGAACGCTGAAAGTGGATGGAACACCACAAGATTCTGTCTTATTTTCCAGCGACAGGTTGGAGCGCATCTATGAAGATGAGCGAGGGCAGTGGAAGGGCGTACGTTTTTTAAGTTCGAGCATCAACAATCATATTAATTATACGCTTATTAGAAATGGCATTATTGGCCTTCAGGTAGATTCAATGTCTCGGAATAGCAATCCCAAACTTTTGCTTACAAATACCAAAGTGCTTAATATGGAGCTTATGGGTTTGTACGGCATCAATGCCGACATAACGGGCTTCAATAATATCATCGCTAATTGCGGTAAATATCTTATTTATGGAATTAATGGTGGCTCATACAATTTAAAACAAAACACCTTTACTAACTCAATTGCACAAATACGTACTAATCCATCTGTTTTATTTACTGATGGTATGAATGCGCAAACGAGTGCCAAGCTCAATATTACGCTCGTTAATAATATCATCTGGGGTAATCTCTCAAACGAATTTAGTGTTGAGAAGATCGGCTCCCTGCCTATTGTGCAGGATATCCATAATAACCTGATTAAATCCGGAAGTACAAGTTTTTCAGGTAATGGCAATATTCTAAATCAAAATCCGCTCTTCAAAAATGAGCGAGAAAATCTTTTCACACTCCTTTCGGAAAGTCCGGCAAGTAATAAAGGAGCAGATTTGAATCTCGACCCCTACTTTAACACCTGGTTAAGCAAAGATTTAAACGGGAGGTCAAGATTATTCCCCTCTGATTTAGGAAGTTACGAGATATTCTAAAATACTTCTTAGTACAAGGTAACATTATGCCCTTATATGTGGTATAAGAACTCGAGAGCGTTAATTTAGATAGAAAGAGCTGGACGCCGCAAGGCGACCGGCTTTTTCTTAATTTAAAAGGACTCTTTAAAAGATTGTCACCGAAAGTATTTACTTCCGGTGACTTTTTTGTTTAAAGACTATTAAATTAAAAAGATAATCACATAAGGTAACCTTATTGCCCTATATGGGGTATAAGAACTCGAGAGCGTTAATTTAGATAGAAAGAGCTGGACGCCGCAAGGCGACCGGCTTTTTCTTAATTTAAAGGACTCTTTAAAAGACTGTCATCGGAAGTAAATACTTCCGATGACTTTTTGTTTAAAGGACTTGGTCAATTCCGCTTACTATATATAATCACGGCGGTTCTGAGCATTATGTTAGCAATATTTTAAACAAAAAAAGAGACTGGTTTAATAGTCTCTTTTTTTGTTTTTAAAGGCCTGTTTCAATACAAGCTAACCTCCTATTTATACAATGGATGTTCCTCCATCATTTCATGAATCTTCTTTCTCACCTTTTTTGCAATTGCTTCATCTTCCGGATTGGAAAGTATTGTATCAATATAATCTACAATTTTTTCCATGTGCTTTTCCTTTAAGCCACGGGTTGTAATTGCAGCGGTTCCAACTCTGATACCGGATGTAACAAATGGAGATTTATCATCGAAAGGCACCATGTTTTTGTTAACCGTAATATCTGCATTTCCTAACGCTGCCTCTGCAGCTTTACCAGTAATGTTTTTATTGCGAAGATCAATTAACATTAAATGATTATCCGTTCCTCCGGAGATTATTCCATAATTCCTGATAAGGAAAGCTTCGGCCATAGCCGCCGCATTTTTCTTCACCTGAAGTGTATATTTCATATAATCGTCGCTAAGAGCTTCGCCGAAGGCAATTGCTTTTGCAGCGATAATGTGTTCCAACGGTCCGCCTTGAGTTCCAGGGAAAACGGCCATATCTAAAAGTGATGACATGCTTCTGATTTCACCTTTAGGCGTTTTCAATCCGAAAGGATTTTCAAAATCTTTACCCAGCATAATCATTCCACCGCGTGGTCCGCGAAGTGTTTTATGCGTAGTGGTGGTCACGATATGGCAATGAGGAAGCGGATCGTCTAATAATCCTTTTGCAATTAGACCTGCCGGATGTGAAATATCAGCCAATACTAAAGCACCAATTTGATCGGCAACCTGGCGGATGAATTTATAATCCCATTCGCGTGAGTATGCAGAAGCACCGCAAATGATCAACTTTGGTTTTTCAGCAAGTGCAGTTTCTTCTAATTTTTTATAGTCGATTCTTCCAGACTCTCGGTCCACGCCGTAGAAAAATGGCTGGTAAAGTTTACCGGATGAATTAACAGGCGAGCCGTGAGTAAGGTGTCCGCCATGCGCTAAGTCGAATCCTAGTATCTTATCTCCTGGTTTCAATACCGCAAGAAACACTGCTGAATTCGCCTGTGCACCAGAATGTGGTTGTACGTTGGCCCATTCGGCATTGAATAACTCTTTTGCTCTTTCAATTGCAATCGTTTCAATCTCATCAACTACTTCACAGCCGCCGTAATAGCGTTTTCCGGGTAAGCCTTCGGCATATTTATTAGTAAGTGCCGAGCCTGCTGCTTCCATAACTTGCTTACTAACGAAGTTTTCCGATGCAATCAGTTCAAGTCCGTTTTCCTGACGAGCCTGTTCTTCTTCGATGAGTTTAAAGATGACTTTATCCTTCTTCATTCTTGTGTTTATTTATATTGATGGGGCAGTTCTTACTGCAACTGAAAAATTGTTAAATCCTATTCCCGTTTGTATTGAAATGAGTTGTTGTTGCAGCATTTCCAATATTGCCAGAAAATTATATACAAAGTGAACTTTATTTTCCGAGCTTCTTTTTAAGTTTGAAAAATCTATTTTCTGATTAAGCTCTATTAGCTCAGCAATAACTTTCTTTTGTTTTTCAATAGTATATGGATACTGAATAACGGTGTGCGTAACTTGTTGTTGTTTGTTATGGTAACGCTGCATCGCTTTTTCGTATACCATCATTAATTTATATAAGCCAACTGTTGGAAGCTCTTCGCCGGGCTCTGATGTCTCAGCGATTTTATGCAAGTCGAAAGCAATGTTGCCCCTTTTTTCCTGCATTAAACGCTCATTTTCTAAAGCTTTAAAACTTTCGGCTAAGAGTTTAAACCTCTTGTATTCGATCAGTTTTTGGACAAGGTCTTTCTTTAAATCGATTTCATTACCATGCTCATCAATATCCGGCATTGGCAACAGCATTTTAGCTTTGATACGCATTAAGGTTGCTGCGATGAAAATAAATTCGCTGGCAAGCTCAATGTTAAAGGCATTCATTTGGTGAATGTAATCCAGGAAATCATCTGTTATTTTAGCGATTTGAATATCGCGAATATCCAGCTCGTCGCGTTCAATAAAGAACAAAAGCAAGTCAAAAGGGCCGGCAAATTGAGGCAGCCTAATTTCGAAAGTTTCCTGCTGTATCAAATCGCCACAAAAATAGGATTAAATTCGGTATCAAAATAGTAAAGAAACCAGCAGCGGTTATATTTTTTAAATTATATTGAGTTACTTTGTGATTCATTTTTTTTGAGCCAAACTGTATGGAAGTTAAGGCGGGAGAACTACTAGAAAATATAAATTACCCCTCTGATCTAAAGAAATTTTCGGAAAACGACCTGGAGCGTATTTGCCAGGAATTGCGTCAATATATCATCGACGTAGTTTCGGTAAATGGCGGTCATTTTGGCGCTAGTTTAGGGGTAGTGGAGTTAACGGTGGCCTTACATTATGTGCTTAATACTCCATACGATCAATTGGTTTGGGATGTTGGACATCAGGCTTACGGTCATAAAATTTTAACTGGTCGTCGATCAAATTTTCACACTAATCGTATCCACGGTGGCATTAGTGGTTTCCCTAAACGCTCTGAAAGTGAGTACGATACTTTTGGTGTTGGCCATTCGTCAACCTCAATATCGGCAGCACTGGGCATGGCCGTTGCATCACAACACAAAGGCGAAAAAGACAGGCAGCATGTGGCTGTTATTGGCGATGGTTCGATGACAGGCGGAATGGCTTTTGAAGCTTTAAATCACGCAGGCATAGAAAATTCTAACATCCTGGTTATCTTGAATGATAACTGCATGTCGATTGACCCAAATGTGGGCGCATTGAAAGAATACCTTACAGATATAACTACCTCAAAATCTTACAATAAATTCAGGGACGAAATTTCACATGTTCTTGGAAAACTATCTGACCTCGGGCCAAATGCGCATTTGATGGTTAAGAAGATTGAAAAGAGCATTAAGGGAACTTTGTTAAAGCGAAGCAACTTTTTTGAAGCCTTAAAATTTAGATATTTCGGACCGATAGACGGGCATGATGTTAAGCACTTAGCAAAGGTGATAAGGGATTTGCGCGATATCCCGGGTCCCAAGATTTTGCATTGCCTTACTGTAAAGGGCAAAGGTTTTTCTTTGGCTGAGAAAGATCAAACGAAATGGCACGCCCCTGGTCTTTTTGATAAAATTACCGGAGAAATAAAGAAGTCTTCGGTAGATAAACCTCAACCTCCAAAATATCAGGATGTTTTTGGTCACACTTTAGTTGAACTTGCTGAAATTAATCCTAGCATAATGGGAATAACGCCGGCCATGCCAAGCGGAAGTTCTATGAATATCATGATGAAAGCAATGCCAACACGCGCTTTTGATGTAGGTATTGCCGAACAGCACGCAGTGACATTCTCAGCGGGCCTTGCAACACAAGGCATGGTTCCGTTTTGTAATATTTATTCCACGTTTATGCAAAGGGCTTACGATCAGGTAATTCATGATGTAGCACTTCAGAAGTTGAATGTAGTTTTTTGCCTGGATAGAGCCGGACTTGCCGGTGCCGATGGACCTACACATCATGGTGCTTATGATCTGGCATTTTTCCGTTGCATCCCAAATATGATTGTTTCTGCTCCAATGAACGAGGAAGAACTTCGTAATTTGATGTTTACTGCGCAGCAGGAAAACATGGGGCCTTTCTCTATTCGGTATCCGAGGGGTTCTGGCGTAATGACTGATTGGCGCCGCCCGTTTAAAGCCATCCCGGTAGGAAAAGGAAGGAAAATTTGTGATGGTGAGGATGTTGCAATTTTGACTATTGGTACTGTTGGTAATGAAGCTGTTAAAGCCATCAGCGAACTTAATACACAGGGAATATACCCGGCTCATTTTGATATGAGATTTGTTAAACCTTTAGATGAAAACCTTTTACATGAAGTGTTCAGCAACTTCAAAAAGGTTGTAACAGTAGAGGATGGATGTTTACAAGGTGGATTAGGAAGTGCGGTGTTAGAGTTCATGGCAGATAACCAATATAGTGCAAGGGTTATTCGTCTTGGCATCCCGGATGAAGTAATTGAGCATGGTGAACAGCCGGAGTTATGGCAGGAATGCGGATACGATGCCAAATCTATTATCGATACAATCACCGAAATTGCGGAAGTAAGGACTACTAAGAGTCTCGCAAGTTAACGAAGGTAATCAGGTTAAGCTTAAGGGTTTTTCTTAATATCTATATCCGAAAAATCTACAGCACATTTCTCGCAGCCCGAGCTACAAGCTTTTTTTGATTGAAAGTTCTTTCGGATAATCTGGGCGATATAGACTAAAGCCGCTATAAATAATAAGCCAAGTAATACTTCTTGTACTCCCATGAGTCAAAGTTAAAAGTATGTTACTCCTTGATTGTCATTAAACTTCAAGCTTTTAAATCGGTTAAAAATTCAATTTAAAAAGCTACCTTTGCAAAAAATTTTGAGAGGCATTCTTCATGCAGAAAATTAGAAACATCGCAATCATTGCACACGTTGACCACGGTAAAACTACATTGGTTGACAAAATTTTACACAGTTGCTCCATCTTCCGTGATAATCAGGATACAGGAGATTTAATTCTTGATAATAATGACCTGGAACGCGAGCGTGGTATTACCATCGTATCGAAAAACGTTTCTGTTCAATATAAGGATGTAAAAATTAATATTATTGATACCCCGGGTCACGCCGACTTTGGTGGTGAAGTAGAACGGGTTTTGAAAATGGCCGATGGTGTATTGCTTCTTTGTGATGCATTTGAAGGCGCCATGCCTCAAACGCGTTTCGTTACACAAAAAGCATTAGCTCTAGGCTTAAAACCAATTGTAGTTGTAAATAAAGTCGATAAAGAGAACTGTCGCCCTGAAGAGGTTTACGAACAAATCTTTGAGTTGTTCTTTAACCTTGATGCAACAGAAGATCAGCTGGATTTCCCTGTAATTTATGGTTCGTCTAAACAAGGATGGATGAATACAGACTGGAAAACGCCTACTGACAACATCTTCCCATTAATGGATGCTATTCTGGCTACCATTCCTCCGGCCCCTATTTCAGAGGGAACTTTACAAATGCAAATCACCTCATTGGATTATTCATCATTTGTTGGTCGTATCGCAATTGGCCGTGTAGCAAGAGGAACAATAAAAGAAAATCAGCCGGTATCGCTTGTTAAACGCGATGGCAAAATTCAGAAGTCACGTATTAAGGAACTTTATACGTTCGAAGGTTTAGGTAAAATCCGTGTGCAGGAAGTAAGTTCAGGTGATATTTGTGCCGTAGTTGGTATTGAAGGTTTCGATATTGGTGATACAATTGCCGATTTCGAGAAGCCAGAACAACTAGAGGTTATCAAAATTGATGAGCCTACCATGAATATGCTCTTCACCATTAATAACTCACCTTTCTTTGGTAAAGAAGGCAAGTTTGTTACTTCTCAACGCCTTCGTGAGCGTTTATACAAAGAGATGGAGAAGAATCTTGCCTTAAAGGTTTTGGAAACAGAATCTCCGGACTCTTATTTAGTGTACGGAAGAGGAATTCTTCACTTATCAGTTTTGATCGAAACCATGCGTCGTGAAGGATATGAATTACAGGTAGGGCAGCCGCAGGTTATTGTTAAAGAAATTGACGGTGTTAAATGCGAGCCAATTGAAACCCTAATAGTAGACGTTCCCGGTGAAGTTTCTGGTAAAGTAATTGAATTAGTGACTCAGCGTAAAGGGGAACTTTTGATTATGGAGCCTAAAGGTGATCTTCAGCATCTGGAGTTTGATATTCCAGCTCGTGGAATCATCGGTTTGCGTAATAACGTTTTAACTGCTACTGCAGGAGAAGCAATTATGGCGCACCGCTTTAAAGCCTATGAGCCTTGGAAAGGAACAATTCCTGGCCGCTTAAGTGGTGTATTGGTTTCTATGGAAAAAGGTCAGACGACAGCTTATTCCATTGATAAACTTCAAGACAGAGGCCGTTTCTTTGTAGATCCGGGTGTTGACGTTTATGAAGGACAGATCTGCGGCGAGCATATCCGTGACAACGACTTAGTGGTTAACCTTGTAAAAGGTAAGGCTTTAACTAACATGCGTGCTTCAGGTACAGATGATAATACTCGTATTGCTCCTGCGATTAAATTTTCGCTTGAAGAAGCAATGGAGTATATCCAGGCTGATGAATATATTGAAGTTACTCCATTAAGCATGCGCTTACGTAAAATCTATCTTACTGAAAGTGACAGGAAGAATAACGCAAGAAAATTTGTGTAGGGATTTCAATTAGATAATTGAAAGGCCTGTCAGTAATGATGGGCCTTTTTGCTTTTTAAGCACCTGGGTGCATAATCCGGCGAATTGTAGCACTAATGTATTATGCTGATAATTAGGCTGCTATTACATAATCCAAAAATCTTTCCTTCAAAGCTTACACAATTTACTACATTTGCGCCATCATAAGGGGTGCCTTGTTTGTCAAGATGATGGTTGTTGCTAGCTAAAACCATTTCTCAAACACAAAAACAGGCTGAGATTATACCCATTGGTAAATCAAAAGGTAAAAGTTTAAATCAAAATTTCATACCGTAGATTCTACCAAGCACCTGATCCGGATAATGCCGGCGTAGGGAGGTAAAAAGTTAAGAATGCGCGTACCCCTCCGTGCATATGGTTTAACTTATAAAATATTCAAATTGAAAAGGATTTACTTATTAGCTGTCATGGCGATGCTATTGCCTAACCTGGTTTTAGCACAATTCACTATTAGCGGAAAAATTACTGATCAGTTAACCAACCAACCACTTGCAGGAGCAAGCGTTGTTGTTGGAAATTCGTCAACTCAAACAGATAACTTAGGTGGATATCGTTTTTCAAATTTAAAGAGTGCGGAGTACAAAATTAAAGTGAGCCATCTGGGCTATGCAACTGTGTCTAAGCAGATTCAACTAAGTTCTAATCAAACTATCAATTTCGCACTTGTATCAGCTTCTATTTTAACTGATGAAATTACGGTAAGTGCTACCAGAGCAAGTGCAAATTCACCGACTACATATCGGAACATTACTAAGGAAGAATTGCAAAAAAAAAACTTGGGTCAGGACTTACCTTATTTGTTAAATCAAACTCCTTCGGTTGTAGTAACTTCTGATGCAGGTGCAGGAATTGGCTACACCGGTATTCGCATCCGCGGAAGCGATCCAACCCGGGTTAATGTTACCATTAACGGTATTCCTTATAACGATACCGAAAGTCAGGGAACTTATTGGGTTAACTTGCCCGACTTTGCTTCATCAGTCGATAACATCCAGATTCAGCGGGGTGTGGGAACTTCAACAAATGGCGCAGGCGCTTTTGGCGGAAGTTTGAATATTCAAACTACTACCCGAAGAGATACAGCCTATGCTGAATTAAATAATTCGGTGGGATCATTCGCATCGCGGAAGCATACACTGAATTTAGGATCTGGATTGATTGCCGATAAGTTTATGTTCGATGCCCGCTTATCGAATATTGCATCAAACGGCTTTGTAGATCGCGGGGCGTCTAAATTGAAGTCGTATTTCTTGAGTGGCGCTTTTTATGGAAAAAAAGATATGCTACGGGCTAACGTGTTTGGGGGTGGCGAAAAAACTTACCAGGTGTGGAACGGTGTGCCGGAAGCAAAACTTAAAAAAGATGACAACGGACTTCTTAATCACTATTATAATAACCAGGGTTATTTGTATAATACACCGCAGGATTCAGTCAATTTGTG
>DASWMZ010000176.1:0-3075 GCA_036399495.1 Pedobacter sp. | reverse complement strand
GGGCTTTATCCGTTTAGATCAAAAAAATAAGTTGTTGTTCGCAAGCGGGAAGCCAAATAAATATTCGGTATATAAAGGTCGCCCCATTTTAAAACAAGGCAACGAACCGCCGGTAACATCAGATTCATTACTTTTTAATTTTGACACTAAGCGAGGCAAATCTTTTGGAACGTTGACTGATATTGATGGCGGCTATATACAAGCTAACCAATTTAAAAAGAACGAATACAACGAAGGGTTTTTTAAGAATGGAATTTATAGCACCTGTAGTTTGCCCGAGCCTTACACTCATTTTGGAATTCATATTACTAAAGGTATTGTAACCGAAAAACAGGTTGTAAGCGGTCCGGCGTACCTCGTAATAGAACATGTTCCTTTACCTATTGGTGTTCCATTTGGTTTTTTCCCAAAAACGAATAAAAGAGCTTCCGGATTGCTATTTCCTGCTTTTGGTGAGGATGGGACACGTGGATTTTTTATGCGTGGCCTTGGCTGGTATTTTGGAATTAACGATTATATCGATGCAGAAGTGCGTGGTACGCTTTACAGTAAACTATCTTACGAGACCAACTTATTGGGAAGGTATCGAAAAAACTATAAATATAATGGTTCGTTAAACTTAAGTTATGCGTCTCTCAGAAGTCCAACTGGGATAGAAGGAACACCGAGTGCCAAACCAAGCAAACAATTTAATATTCAATGGAGTCATTCACAAAGTGCGGAAGCAAACCCGGGTACTAATTTTTCTGCAAATGTAAATGTTGGTACCAGTTCTTATTTTAGGGATACCCGTGTTGCGGGCGACCGGATTGAACAGGCAACAAATAGCAATGTCTCATCGGGTATTAGTTATCAACGTACTTTTCTTGATAACAGATTTAATTTTAGCAGTTCGTTAAGACATAGTCAGAATTTACAGACAAAAACCGTGGATTTAGATCTTCCTACATTTCAGTTGGGCATGAGTACTTTCAATCCTTTTGAGAGTAAAGGTGGTTCTTCAAATCCAAAATGGTATGAAAAGATCTCGGTGGGGTATAGTATGCAGGGGTCTAATTCAATAACTCAGATTGGGGAGGATACACTTTTTAGGAAATCTTCACTTCGAAAATTTAGAAATGGTATACAGCATAGTATACCTATAAGCATGTCATTTAATGTTGCGCAGTTTTTTCAATTTACATCGGGAGTGAATTATAATGAGCGTTGGACGCTGCAAACTATTCGAAAAACTTACAATAAAAATCTTTCTAGTAGAACAAAAGTTGATACAGTGCAAGGTTTCAGCAGGAATTATGATTATTCATTGACTACCGGCGTTTCAACAAAAATCTACGGAATGATGCCTTTTCGGAAAGGAAACCTGATAGCGTTACGGCATGTAATAACACCAACCCTTGGTTTTTCTTATACTCCTAATTTTAGTGGTAATAAATTTGGATTTTATAAAGATGTAGTAGGAGTTCCTCAGGATTCCATTATTTCAAATAAACGTTATTCCATTTTCGAAGGATCGGCTATAGCAACTCCAGGATCAAGACAAGCGGCAAATATGAATTTTTCTATAGAAAATAATATTGAAGCAAAAGTTCGTACCAAAAGTGATACCGCTTCAGCCTCCGAAAAAATACCAATTATCCAGGGATTAACCTTCAGCGGGAACTACGATTTTGAAGCGACAGGTTTTAATAAATTGTCAACAATTTTTTTTGGCGGACGAACAGCGTTTTTTAAGCAAAAGCTAAATTTAACTTTTACAGGAAGCTTCGACCCGTATAGGCTCGACTCACTAAATCAGCGTATTGGTTTTCTGTTCAAGGAAGGGCAACTCGCCAGGTTAGCAACCTTCGGTGTTCAAACATCTTATAGCCTTAATCCAAGCTCATTCATCAAACGACAAAAGGATCTTACCACCCAACAAGATAATCCAAATACATCTGCCAGGCAACAACAGGATATCTCCGAGATTCTAAGAAACCCTAATGGCTTTGTCGATTTTAATATTCCATGGAATTTAAGTGCATCTTATAGTTTTCAATATTCAAATAATGGATTCCGGAGAGATATTGTAAACTCTTTAAATTTTAATGGTGATTTTAGTGTTACTCCGAAATGGAAAGTTGGTTACACTTCCGGATGGGATTTTAAAGCGAATACTTTAACCACCACTTCATTCTCTATTAATCGCGATCTGCATTGCTGGGATCTTGCTATGAGTTGGGTTCCATTCGGACAGTATAAAGGCTATAGTGTCGATTTGCGGGTCCGGGCTCCTATGCTGCAGGATTTAAAATTAAGTCGCAGAAGCCCTTCCAACGGAGGGTATTTCCAATGATCTTAGCAGAAATAATTACCATAGGGGATGAGATCCTGATTGGTCAAATCGTTGATACTAACTCCGCATGGATTTCTCAGAGGTTAAATGAAGCAGGTATTCGGATAAAACAAATAACTTCCATATGTGATGATAAGGCTCATATCCTGGAAGCCTTAAAAGCCGCTTCAAAACGAGCACAAATCATCCTGATTACAGGAGGGCTGGGTCCTACTAAAGATGATATAACAAAACACACGCTTGCTGAATATTTTAAAGTTGGGTTTAAAAGAGATGAGCCTACCTTAAAAAATGTAACAGAAATATTCGAGCGATTTAAGCGTCCTTTATTGGAAATAAATATTCGCCAGGCCGATGTTCCTGAAAATTGTACGGTGTTGCTAAATAAGAATGGCACAGCACCCGGCATGTGGTTTGAGGAAAATGGCACTGTTTATGTTTCCATGCCAGGCGTTCCTTTCGAAATGATGTACCTTATTGAAGAAGAGGTTATTCCACGTTTAAAACAACAGTTCTGTCTTGATTCAATTGTCCATCGAACAATTCTTACTGCCGGTATAGGTGAATCGTTTCTTGCTGAGAAGATCGCGGCAATTGAAGAGTCACTCCCAGCGCATATTAAACTTGCTTACCTTCCTAAATTGAGCCAGGTTCGACTCCGGTTGAGCGCTTATGGCGGAAACGAATTAGAGTTACAAACAGAAATTGAGGTATATATTGATAAAATTGTGAATTTGCTT
>DASWMZ010000175.1:0-48530 GCA_036399495.1 Pedobacter sp. | reverse complement strand
AATCGTTGCTGCCTGAAAGTAATACCGGGATTGCTTGCTCCTGGATTGGTGTAGGATTCTCGAATCCTAATTCAGCTATGGCATTAACAATATCATGACGGATACCCAAGGTACTAAATGGGTTCATGATAATTATAATATATCCGGCTTTATTGCCGAAGCCGCAAAGGTAAGCTTTATTTTTGCAGCAGTGTTTTATAAATGTAAAAAGGGATTTTTGAAAAGTAAAACGCGTCTTTGTACGGAACTGCAGTCCTGACATTTGCTAATACTGCACAGGCATTAGGCGCAGGCCGGTATCCGCGGCTGTCAGGTTTAAGAAGTCAATTAAGGCCGCTGTGAAATTTCCCTCCAAGTGATAATCAGTTTATCCTCTTAAACGATCAGTCGACCTAACTAATCTTTCATCTTTCCTGATCCCCTTAATGGCAAAAATTAAAAAAAGAATTGTCAGCGATGGTAAAATGATACCGATTCCATAATTCTCTGGCTGTAGCTGAAAGTTGCCTATTACTTGCTTTGTAGTATTAAAAAGCCAGAAGAAATGCCCGAGTACAGCGATAATAGCAATATAAGCCAACGTGATTTGTTGCTTCCTCTTTTTAAATAAAAATATAGCAATAAAGGGAAGAGCTCCAATTAATGCTGTTGCAATAGTAAGTGCTAAAAAATCTTGAGTGGAAACTACTTCACCGTTTCTGTTTTCATACACACCTGTAACTTTTAATGCTTTCTGAGTTCCATTTTCCGTAAAATGAACATAAGCAAATAAGAATAATGCAAAAAAAGTCAGGGTGGATAAAAAGAACCAAATGGTTTGAATACGCTGTATCATAATAACAAATGAATGTTTTACAGAGCCGAAGATCTCGCCGGCAATAACATTTTAATGCGCAAATATAGGAAAGTGTTTGGCTAGCAGGTAACGAAATTATAGGCGTAAATCTATATGTAAGAATGCTTGAAACAGAAAAGGAAGCCTGACAACCAGGCTTCCTTAAAATCTTTTTAACTACTGTTTTTCTAATAATACTTTTTGCGTACTGAAGGCGTGGGTAGCATCTAATATATCAACTAACAGGGGCCAATTGGACACTTTCTCAAAGTTGTTTTTATAGACCCGGTTTACACTAACTGTAAGAACATCATTATTCACTGAGGCTGTTGATGTGAACGATCCTGCTTTATTATCTTTTTGAATCTTTAATTCGTCTATGCCACTCACTTTGTAGCCTTTCGGAATAGTGAAGTTAATATCGTATTTGATGGTACGTGCGGCTGGCATATAGACGTCGATTTTTCTATTCCTCTCTTCATCGGTAAGCTTTGTATCGGTACCGATAAGTTTTCCCACTTCAAGAATATAATGATTTCCGGCCTTCTTTATGTAATTATCCATCACAAAAGAGGAGGTGTATTCAAATACAGGTTTACTGCTATAGACCGCTGAATTAATAACTCTATAATCACTTAGCAATTTTGGCTCCTGGTCATAATCCACTTTAATTTCGTTTGTAAACTTAACTTTGGCTTGGGTGCGGGCTTCAGCGAAAGCTGCGAGATAATTATTTTTAACAGTTTTTGGATAGATTGACAATCGCTTTTCAATATTATCTTCCTTAAACTTAGCTGTAAATGCCTTGTCAATATCCTCGAACAATAGAAAGTTCAGTTGTGATGCATGACGCATTGATCCCGATTGTTTAACTGTGCGTTTGATCTTGACTTTCTGATTATCAGGAAGTAATGAAACATTTACTTGCTCGTGAAGGAGATTTTCATCTGCACTGCTAACTGGTATTATAGCTTTCCCCTGCTTAAATGTGTACTTTTTAGCACTCTCCCTTGCAGGTTTTAAGCTGATAGCTTCCTCGCCCTGATATTTTGCCGGGATTTCGTTGAAGTGAGTAACTACATCATCAAAGCACATATAAAGTGGTTTTGATCCATTTATTTTTATCAGTCCATCGCAATCTCCCCCTTGCAAATAATTTTGCAATGAATTTGAATTTCTGGCTCCAACAATTAGTAACTCATGATCAATTTCCATATCCGCCAACATTCTACTCATATCTACTGCATTAGACAGAGATCTTGCTGTCGAGTATTTTTTATCATCCATATCAAAATCTTTTCCATTATAAAAACAGAAAGCACTATATCTCCATGCATCATATAACGCAGACATTGAACTATCAAGCGGGGCTGCTTTTAATGCTTTTTTGCTATCAAAGTATTTTTTGAGATAGTCTTGCGGACGTGTGTAGATAGGATTATACACTTCGTTGTAAGCATTCTCTTTCATGAAAACTAAATCATTATCGAGATTTGACAGCTTTTTGTCTTTGTTTTCATTTTTAACTCCCATTAAGGCATTGTTATATTTGCTTTCATACATGGTATGCAATGCAATATATGGGTACTGCCTTGCAGGAGATGTCCATAAGAGATCGTTATATTTAGGAATATTTTTAAAATCCAGAGTCAAAATCTGGTCGCCATCTGCATTTGTTGTCTTAATAAATTGAGGTGCTCCGTTTGCGCTGACATAAGACAGCTGTGTTTTTTTATTGTACTGAAAACCTAAGTGGTAACTTAGTATTGGATACTCATCCGCTAAGTATAAAAAGAAGTCACTGTCTTTATTGATTTGTGCCGGATCTTCTGTAACAGAGGCTGTGCTAATATAATAATCTATTATATCTCCAGTCTGTAATCCCGGAACGGCTAGTTTACCCTGTTGGTTTTTAGCTTCATTCTTTATCAGCACTTCTTCATCCGGACTGATTATTTGCTCTTTTCCATCGGGTTTAGTGATTTTGATTCCTATATAAGTATTTTGAAAGTTCACTATTTTACCTATTCCGTAAGATTTTGACTTGTCAATTTTTTTGTTGTACTCTATGGTAGAATATTTTTCTAATGCTGCCTTATCATTGATCTTCACTTTTTCACGGAAAGTAGTACTTGTAACAATCCGGGTTACAGAACCGGCTGTTATCACCATATATTTTATCCTTCCTCCAGATGATCGTTGCATATCAAATGAGCGCGCTATTACAATAGCACTTTCATTTTCCATGCCCGCAGGTACCTGATTTATAGCAAAAGCAGGGCTTTTAGTATCCCAAATCTGCTTCTGTATTTCTGCAGCTTTTTGCTTATAAGTCAATTCCTTTTGAGCATATAATGCTGATGCTAGTGCTATGAGGCAGATAAATAGTATAGTTTTCTTCATTAGATTTTTTGTTTTAATATGAGTGATTCGTTATAGGATTTTTTAAGTTTTTCAATATTTGTATTCCACTCACTAAATTTGGATTTAGAAAGATTTGGATTTTTTAGTAGGATGGTTTTCTTATAGATAACCTTACCTGGAACAACATTAAATTCAAGATCAAAATCGTAATCTGAAGTTTTGATACTCAAATTGGGTGGGATGGATGTAACCTGATAATTTTCTGGAAGAATTAATTCTGTTTCTCTTAGGATTGATGATTTATAATCGAACCAGTAATCATGCTTTCTCTCAGTAGTTTCTATAACCAGTTCAGCAAGTTCTTTTCGGAAGTCAAGGTCTATATAATAATCTTTGTTGAATGCATTTACTGCTCCCTTATGCTCAATATCATATGAAGCTGTGAGGTCATTATCCAGATCAGATAAATTTGATGTGATTAAGTTGTTTACTACCAGATCTGAATTGTGGTTTGAAAGGTATTTAACAAACGCCGTTTCAGACTTTTCCTTTTTTATTCGGTTTAAATTACTGAGTAATGCCTCCTTCTCTTCACCCTTCCATTTGTGGCTTACCTTACCTGTTAATGATGAGCCGCTTATACTAAGTACCCTTTTCTCATAATTAAAGTTCTGTGAAACATCAGCCTTGGGCACTTTAGACAGGATAAACTTATCGCCATCTTCAATTAATACCTGCCTGCCTTGTATCCTTTCGGCGTATTCGTTAAACCCTATGTAACTTTCTGTAGGATCAAGGAAATATGTTTTGCCTTTGTAATTTAACGCGCAAATCATATGGTTGTCTACCGCCATAGATGGCGTTTCATAACTATAGGCAATATGCTTTGTGCCTAGCCAGCATAGACGCGCGTCGAAGCCAAGAGCTTTGAGTAACTCCTTGGTTAGATGGGCCATTCCCTTGCAATCGCCATATTTTTTTCTTAATACCTCGTGAGCCTTTTCGGGTTTAAACCCCGCAATGCCATCCTCAAACGCGATATACCTTATTGATTCCTGCACATAATAAAAAACTGCTTTTATTTTTTCGAAATCAGATTTTGAATCTTTCGTCAGGCTGACTGCTTTTTCCTTCAACGTTGGGATGTCATTTTCAGGATCTTTTACCAGGCTACGGTACCATGAATACAAGTCTGAAAGAGTATTAAAGTACGTTACATTTTGATTGTTCACGGTAGCCGATTTGCATAACACCATTAGGTGAGGATACATGTATGACGGACCTGGACTATTACTCTCATCGTTTGAGGCAGCAATATCTTTTAACCTGTATGTTATGATATCTGCATCTAGCCTGGCATCATACCTGCTGGTTTTTTTGATATCGTATGTGGCAAAGTTCATTTCTTTGAATTCCACTTTCATCCAACGGGGAACGGTAATATTTACCTCTTTGGTTTTCGTGAAATAATTGCTTATCAAATAAATGCTTGTAAAATAACGCGGATCTTTTGTAATCTTTTCAAATTCAACCTTTGCTGTGCTACCAACCTTTGGAAGCTTCACAGGGAAATAGCATATTTTCGCGTCAGAGTAGAAAATATTTTCAACCGAATAGTAGCTATGTTCAGGTTTGAAGTTGAAGGGAATTCTTCCATCTATCTTTAATTCAACTTTGTCAATCCGTTCCTGATCATCGTACCTTTCCGCTACCGTAAACTGATTATTGGCCGTAGTTGATACATATACCGTATTGGACTTTTCAAGTATCTCAATGCTGTTTAATTTTTCGTTTTTCTCGAAACGGTAGACGGTAACAGCCGAAGCAATTTCGATGGTGCTGTCCTGTGTAGAGGCGTTTGTTAAATGTGCCGAGCACCAAAGTGCAATACACATCAAATATTTTTTTGACATTCGCGAATTTTACGCAAGAGCATCAAAATAGTTTTTGTTAAAATTATGTTGTGGTAGCACTCAGAAAAACACTGTCCAAATCACCAACAAAAAAGAGCACTGGGATCATTAAATTGCGCTGTGGAAAAACTCCAAAAATATTTTATCGAAATATCCTATGATGGTACTGCTTATCACGGTTGGCAAATTCAGCCCAACGCTATTACCATTCAGGAAGTGCTTGATAAAGCGTTGTCAACGTATTTTAGGCGGAAGATTGAAACGCTTGGTTGCGGAAGAACTGATACTGGCGTCCATGCGACCCAATTTTTTGCTCATTTTTGCAACCTATCATTAAGTACGGAGAATGAGACTAAAGCAATCAATAGCATGAATTCCCTTCTTCCCTTTGATATATCTGTTAAGCAATTAATTAAGGTAGGAGCCCAATCTCATGCCAGATTTGATGCCACTCAACGCTCTTACGAATACCATATACATTATCGTAAAAACCCTTTTTTACACAATCGATCTTTGTTGCAGCGAGATGAATTGAACGTAGCGCATATGAATGATGCAGCAAGGCAATTGTTAACATATACCGACTTCAGCTGCTTTAGCAAATCCAACACTCAGGTTTTTACAAATAATTGCAAAATATCCCGCGCAGAGTGGGTAGAAGCTACGGATGCATTAACCTTTCATATCTCAGCCGACCGATTTCTACGCAACATGGTACGGGCCATCGTAGGTACAATGATCGAAATTGGAAAAGGAAAATTACAGCCTGAGGCAATTCACGATATCATCCAGAGTAAAAATCGCTCCAAAGCGGGTGCGTCAGTACCGGCTTGCGGCTTGTATTTAACTTCAGTGAAATATCCTTATCTCTAATATTCACAAAACTACGGCTCTTATGGTCGGTTTATTATATTTGTGACCAAGCAAGAAATTCAAAATGAGCGATAAAGAAGAAGAAAAGAAGCATATTCCGGTAGTAACCGAAGATTCCTTAAAGTTTTTAGAAACATATATTAATAATCCTTCACCTACAGGTTTTGAGTGGGAGGGACAGAGGTTGTGGCTAGACTATATCAAGCCCTATATTGATGAGCATTATGTAGATAATTATGGAACTGCCGTTGGGGTTATAAATCCGGATGCTAAGTATAAAGTTGTAATTGAGGCCCATTCGGATGAAATATCATGGTTTGTAAATTATATAACCAAAGACGGACTTATCTATGTGATTAGAAATGGTGGTTCAGATCATCAGATTGCGCCTTCAAAACGTGTAAATATTCATACCGATAAAGGAATTGTAAAAGCGGTTTTCGGATGGCCTGCAATCCATACCCGTAACGGGGAAAAAGAAGAAGCTCCAACCTTAAAAAATATTTTTCTTGATTGTGGATGTACTACAAAAGAAGAAGTAGAAGCTTTAGGAGTTCATGTAGGTTGCGTAATCACTTATGAAGATGAATTCATGGTGCTTAATAACCGGTATTACGTTGGCCGTGCTTTAGATAATCGTGTTGGCGGATTTATGATTGCCGAAGTAGCGCGTTTATTAAAAGAAAATAATAAAACCCTTCCTTTCGGATTGTATATTGTAAACGCGGTACAAGAGGAGGTAGGCTTGCGGGGAGCTGAAATGATTGCCAATCGGATAAAACCAAACCTTGCAATCATTACAGATGTAACTCATGATACCCAAACACCTATGATTAATAAGGTGGTTCAAGGGGATTTGGCTTGTGGAAAAGGACCAGTTGTTTCTTATGCGCCATCAGTTCAAGTAAATCTTAACAAACTACTTATCAAGGCTGCTGAAGAAGCGGAAATCCCTTTCCAAAGGCAAGCATCATCCCGCTGGACGGGAACAGATACCGACGCTTTTGCCTATTCAAACGACGGGGTAGTATCTGCGCTTATTTCTTTGCCATTACGTTATATGCATACTACGGTCGAAATGGTTCACAAACAAGATGTCGATAATGTTATTCGTCTAATCTATGAAGCATTGTTGCATGTTCAGGTTGATCAGGATTTTAGAAACGTAAAATAACCAGAAACTATAAAATAACAGATCTTTTAAGGCGTTATAATAATTCATAGGACTCAACAAAAAGGCAGCGGAACATTAGTTTTTGTTGCCTTTTTACCTTCCATTCAAACAATTTCCTGCGATTTATCTTTATAGGGTTTTAATTAATATCGTTTTAACAATCCATTTTATATTTTAGCAGGATGAAACCAACTTTACTTATACTGGCGGCAGGAATGGCCAGCCGCTATGGAAGCATGAAACAAGTGGACGGATTTGGTCCAAACAATGAAACTATTATTGATTATTCCATCCACGATGCTATAAAGGCAGGATTTGGAAAGGTTACTTTCATCATCAGAGAAGAATTTCTTGAAAGTTTTAAATCTATTTTTGCCCCGAAACTGGAGGGTAAAGTTGAAATTGATTTTGTATTCCAAACTTACGATTTAACAAAATACGGTATTGATAAGCAGATCGAGCGTCAGAAACCTTGGGGAACTGGTCATGCTGTTCTTGAAGCAGGCAAGCAAATTAATGAGCCTTTTTGCGTAATTAATGCGGATGATTATTATGGATATGATGCGTTTGAAAAAATGGCAAACTTCCTTAACAACGAAGTACGTGATGATTATTTCTCGTTGATGGGTTACGAAGTTGATAAAACTTTATCAGAATTTGGCGCGGTTTCCCGTGGGATTTGTAAAGTATCAAATGGCGATCTACAGGAAATAAATGAGCGTACTAAGGTTTATGCAAAAGATGGAGTTATCGTTTATGAGGATGATAACGGTACTACTACTCCTTTGGATGCTGATGCCCGGGCTTCGATGAATTTCTGGGGATTCACGCCTGCCATTTTCAAGCTTGCAGAACCAATGTTTAAGCGTTTTGTTGAAGCAAATGAAAGTAACCCAAAAGCTGAATTCTTTATTCCTTTAATGGCTGAAGAACTGGTTAGAACCGGACAGGCCCAATTTAAAGTTATTCCTACCTCTTCAAAATGGTTTGGTGTTACTTATAAAGAAGATAAGCCAATTGTTCAAAAAAGTATTGCTGAATTGATTCAGAACGGAGTTTATCCTAACAAACTCTGGTAATAAATAAGGCCATCACTCTTAATAGGTAATGGCCTTATTTATTTTCAATAAAAACTATCTACTTCTTCGCCCAAACAAACTTCACATTATACGCTCTAACAGTATTGGTAAAAAAAGTAGGAACGTAGAGCACTTGAGTTTTAGGGTTGTATTCAATATCTGCACTGTTAATCTTTTCCTTAACTGTATCGAACAACAATTGGGTGTTGCCAGTTGAGCCAATTGACCAAACCTTGCCGTGCCATTCTGAAACAATATATTTTTTGTTTCCAAACGTAATAATACCATCTATACCGCCGCTTACTTTAGCTATAGTAACCAGTTTTTTATTTGACAGGTTGATGGAATATAAAGTGCCATCTCCATTACCAATTAGCAATTGATTGTTTTCAATCAGTAATCCGTTGATACCTTGAAGAGGCGAACCTTCAGTAAATAAATCAATGACACCTTTTTTTAGGGTCCAGATCTTGGATGTGGCCGAATCGGAAATATATACTATTCCGGTTTTCGGATCAACGGTTATGTCATTTAGAAATTGAGCCCCTGTTACAGCGTATCTTTTTAGGATCTTACCGGAAGAAAGTGCTATTTCAACCACATTCGTCATTTCCGTTACGTATAATTTGTCGCCGGAAATGCCCATACCTTTGATAGAATTTAAGCCTTCTGTAAATTTCAATTTCAAGACTTTACCCTTTTGATCAACTTTAGCAATAAAGCTGCCTTGGTTTTCTAATGAAGGCTTTCCATTAATACAAGATACATATAGGTAATTTGTCTTCCGATCTAATAAGACGCTTTCAGCTGTGCGAAGGGTGGTATCAGATTCCCAGACTTTAGTCAAAGTGATTTTCTGAGCATTCGCCGGAAGAAAGTATGCTAGAAGTATTGCAAAGAGATAAATCGATTTTTTCATGAGAGAAGTTTTAATGATACAAGCTAATTGATTTAATACCTCTTTTTTAAGAGATACATTGATTTAAACCCAAAGATAAAACAAAAAATCCCGGCTTACCGGCCAGGATCTTTGTAATATTATTTCTATGTAAACTAAGCAGTAACTTTGCTCAATTCTTCAGCCATCGCAGCACCAATTTCAGCAGGAGATTCTACAACGCGAATTCCGCACTCTGCCATAATTCTCATTTTAGCAGCGGCGGTATCATCGGCGCCGCCAACAATAGCACCGGCATGACCCATACGGCGTCCCGGAGGCGCAGTTTGACCAGCTATAAATCCAACTACAGGCTTAGTGCCATTCGCTTTGATCCAATGAGCAGCTTCAGCTTCCATGCCTCCGCCGATTTCGCCAATCATAATAATTCCTTTAGTTTCCGGATCGTTCATCAAAAGCTTTACCGCTTCTACTGTAGGGGTTCCGATAATAGGATCGCCACCGATACCGATCGCTGTTGTGATTCCTAAGCCAGCTTTAACAACCTGGTCAACCGCTTCATAGGTTAAAGTTCCTGATTTTGAAACTACGCCTACAGAGCCTTTTTTGAAAATAAATCCTGGCATAATGCCAATTTTGGATTCATCGGCCGTGATTATACCAGGACAGTTCGGGCCTATGAGGCGACAATCTTTATCACTGATGTATTCTTTCACCTGGATCATATCCTTTGTCGGGATGCCTTCAGTAATACAAACAATTACTTTAATGCCTGCTTCAGCAGCTTCCATGATAGCATCTGCCGCAAACGCCGGAGGTACAAAAATAATAGAAACATCGGCTCCTGTTTTATCTACTGCTTCTTTAACAGTATTAAAAACAGGTCTTTCAAGGTGAGTCTGACCGCCTTTTCCAGGTGTTACCCCACCTACAAGCTGAGTTCCATACTCAATCATTTGGGATGCATGGTAGGTGCCTTCATTCCCTGTAAAGCCCTGGACGATAACTTTTGAATCTTTATTTACTAATACACTCATTTTTGACGTCTTTTTCTAAAGTTTTGCAAACTTATATAAAATTATCGCAAGTTATTTCGAGAAAGGGAGAAAATCTCAAGCAAAATCGCAAATATGATATAGCAGGGCAACGATGAGAGAACCCAATACAGATTACAGACTTTTTTCAATTCCGGTTGAATTAAATTGAAGATCGTACAGCCGCTTATAATAACCTCCCAGCTTTAAAAGTTCCTGATGGGATCCGGCTTCTTTAATCTCTCCATGATCTAATACAATGATTTTATTGGCATTTTGAATGGTCGATAATCGATGTGCAATTACAATAGAAGTACGGCCTTTCATCAATTTTTCCAGCGTTTGTTGAATTAGATATTCAGTTTCAGTATCTACCGATGAGGTTGCTTCGTCCAATATTAAAATTTTAGGATTATAAACCATTGCCCTGATGAATGATATCAACTGCGCCTGGCCTGAAGAAAGAGTTGCTCCCCGTTCCATCACATCATAATCGTAGCCACCCGGTAAGCGTTCTATAAAATCATGAGCTCCGGCATCTTTAGCAGCGTTGACTAACTGTTCTCTAGTGATACCCGGGTTATTCAGCGCTATATTATTTGCTACCGAATCCGAGAACAAAAATACATCTTGAATTACCGTAGCGATTTGTGTCCTTAAATAGTTCAGTTCGTATTCATGTATATCAACTCCATCAATCTTAACGCTGCCTTTGCTTATTTGATAAAACCGGTTTAGGATGTTTATTACGGACGACTTGCCGGCTCCTGTAGCACCAACTAAAGCCAGCGTCTCGCCGGGCTTAATAGAAAAATTAATATTTTTCAGAATCCAGTTGTCATCTTCAGTATCGGGTTGATAGGTAAACCAGACATTTTCAAAAGCGATTTCGCCTTGAATTACGGGTGATAATTTTCCGGTATTATCTTCAATATCCGGATTGTCCAAAACGCTAAAAACACGTTCTGCACCCACCATTCCCATTTGCAGGGTGTTGAATTTATCAGCCAGTTCCCGTATCGGCCTGAACATCATGTTTATATACATAATGAATGATACCACTACACCGGGAGAGATTTCGTGATTAAGAATGAGCTTGGAGCCATACCATACCAGCAAGCCAATTGATAAGGCAGAAATGATTTCAACTACCGGAAAGAAAATCGAATAATACCAGTTAGAGCGAATATTAGCATCGCGATGTTTGCCATTTATTTGCTTAAATTTTCGCATTTCCTGATTTTCGCGTGCAAAGTATTTGATAATACTCATCCCCGTAATATGTTCCTGCAGGAAAGTATTTAGGTTTCCAACTTGTGTTCTTACATCCTGAAAAGCAGATTTGATAGCTTCTTTAAATACATAACTAGCCAGTATTAACAATGGCATTGGTGCCAATACGATAAGGGTGAGCTCCCAATCGGTATACAGCATTACGCCAAGAATAACTACGAGCTGAAGTATGTCGCCAATGATCACGATTAATCCTTCGGAAAAAATATCTGCTATGGTTTCAAGATCAGATACTGTTCTGGTTATCAACTGGCCAATGGGTGTTCTGTCGAAAAAGCGTAGTTTAAGTTTCGAAATATGATTGAATACAGCGATCCGCAAATCGCGTATGGTCGACTGCCCAAGACTATTGGTTAGGAAAGTATGAAAATACTGAATAACAGTTTGGGCAATTAGCAGTAAAACGAGCAGGATAGTAATATTTAGGAGCCCCTGATAATCGTTTTGAAAGATGTATTTATCAAGCGCGTACTCTATTAGTAAGGGACGCAGCGGTGCAACAAAAGCAAGTGCAACGGTAAGCGTTACCGACCAAATAAAGATATTTTTATAAGGAGTTACGTAGTGAAAAACCCGTTTTAGCAGATTTATGTCGTATGCTTTCCCTGCAACTTTAGCCATTCATTTGTTATAGCGGAATGTTTCCGTGTTTTTTTCTGGGATGATTTACCACTTTGTTTTGAAGCATGCTGAAAGCCTTAATGAGTTTCAGCCGGGTTTCTGCGGGTTCTATAACTTCGTCAATAAAACCACGTTCTGCCGCACGGTAAGGGTTTGCAAAAATATCAGAATATTCTTTTTCCTTTTCAATCCATTTAGCATTATGGTCTTCCGCTGACGCGATTTCTTTTTTGAAGATAATCTCTGCCGCACCTTTCGCTCCCATTACAGCAATCTCAGCGGTGGGCCATGCATAATTCATATCAGCACCAATGTGCTTCGAGTTCATCACATCATAAGCGCCCCCATAGGCTTTACGGGTAATAACTGTGATGCGTGGCACGGTTGCTTCACAGAAAGCATAAAGGAGTTTTGCTCCATTGACGATTATACCATTCCATTCTTGATCGGTGCCTGGTAAAAAGCCGGGTACGTCCTCAAAAACCAAAAGCGGTATATTAAAGCAATCGCAAAAGCGAACAAATCTTGCACCTTTAGTAGACGCCTTTATGTCTAAAACACCTGCTAAAAAAGCCGGCTGATTAGCAATGATACCAATACTTCTGCCAGCTAATCTGCCAAAACCTACAACAAGGTTCTCGGCAAAATCTTTATGAACTTCGAAGAAAGAGTCTTCATCAATCACTAACTCAATCACCTCGCGAATATCGTAGGGCTGATTTGCGTTTTCAGGAAGGAAACTATTTAATTCATTAATTCTATCCTTACTGCCATCATATGAACTTACCGGAGCAGCCTCCTCGCAATTTTGAGGAATATAGCTCAATAATCTTTTTATATTTTCAATCGCTTCAATTTCATTAGCACAAGAGAAATGGGTAACCCCCGATTTGATAGCGTGTGCCAAAGCCCCACCAAGTTCTTCGGAAGTAACTTCCTCGTGTGTAACTGTTTTTACCACGTTCGGCCCGGTTACAAACATATAGGAAGTGTTTTCAACCATTAAAATAAAGTCGGTTATTGCCGGAGAATAAACAGCTCCGCCAGCACAAGGACCCATTATAGCAGAAATTTGAGGGACTACGCCTGACGCCTGCGTATTACGGTAAAAAATATCGGCATAGCCGCCTAATGAAACTACACCTTCCTGAATTCTTGCACCCCCCGAATCGTTCAAGCCAATAACCGGAGCGCCATTCTTGAGTGCCAAATCCATGATCTTGCAAATCTTTTCGGCATGTGTCTCGGAAAGAGAGCCGCCAAAAACCGTGAAGTCTTGAGAGAATACATAAACAAGCCTGCTATTGATGGTGCCGTAGCCCGTAACAACGCCATCTCCCGGATAGATCTCTTTTTCCATTCCGAAGTCTGTTGACCGATGAGTCACCAGCATTCCTATTTCTTCGAAAGAATTTTCATCCAGAAGGAAATGTAAGCGTTCGCGGGCTGTAAGCTTTCCTTTTTTATGCTGACTTTCAATACGGGCCACTCCGCCACCCAACAAAGCCCGATCTCGTTTATGTTGTAGTTTATTTAATTTATCTTCCACCGTTCAATTAAAAAAGCAAATTACAGAATTATGAATGATGTATTTCAACCGGAACCGAATTAATTAAAGATGTTTAGGTTTTGTAAAATAACCGTCTAAGTTTAAAACATATTTAGATTTTAATACTTTTGCAATTGGTCGTATGAAAACAGAGATCGCTAAAAAGTTAATAGGCTTCCTTTTTTTATCTATCTTTTTTATAAAGGTGATTATTTCGGTTGCACCGTTTCTTATTTCGCATTTCGATAAAAGAGCTGTTAATGCTGTTATTATGCAACTCGAAATTGAAGGCGATGCAAAAACAAATGATGTAAAAGAAAATACAGTCAAAGAGTATTTTACATTAGGAAGTTTTGGATTTTCAGTACTTCATCCCACTCAGCTTATTTTAACCTCTATGATTAGCGTAGATCACGATAAGCATGTTCAGGCATTTTATCCGGTGGTTCCCACTCCGCCTCCTAACGCTTAATTTTTTCACAAATCCTTAATACACTTAGGGAATTTATTAACAAACACATACCAATTTCATGTTTCGGCATCGTATATATGCCCTTATTTTTTCTTATGACAAAATATTTCTTGCCAAAAAATTTAAAAAAGGATCTACCTGCCAGTATTGTGGTTTTTCTAGTGGCACTTCCCTTATGTTTAGGGATTGCACTTGCCTCAGGTGCTCCATTATTTTCCGGTGTTTTAACCGGAATAATTGGAGGAATTGTAGTTGCATCAGTTAGTGGCTCACAACTCAGTGTAAGTGGACCAGCCGCTGGTTTAACCGTAATTGTTTTTTCTGCGATAGCGCAATTAGGCTCGTATCAAACCTTTTTGCTTGCAATAGTCTTGTCGGGGATTCTACAAATCATCCTCGGATTGGTAAAGGCTGGAACCATTGCAAATTATTTTCCTTCATCAGTTATTGAAGGAATGCTTGCTGCGATAGGAATTATCCTTATTCTTAAACAAATACCTCATGCAGTAGGCTATGACGCCGATTTCGAGGGTGACGAAAGCTTTGATCAAGGAGAAAAAGGAAATACGTTTTCGACATTGATAGCAGCATTCGGCAGGATAAGTTATGGAGCAGTTATAATCAGCGCGCTGTCTTTGATCGTATTAATTTACTGGCCAAAGGTTAAAAAACTTAGTCTGGTGCCTGCGGCTTTGATTGTGGTAGTGGTGGGGATTATTTTGAACCAATTATTTGATGGTTCGGCGCTAGCTATAAAAGACGAACATCTTGTACGGATACCTGTTGTAAACTCTTTGTCGGAGTTTACAGGTCTTTTCGTCTTTCCCGATTTCACTCAGATAGGTAATAAGGACGTATGGATTGTTGCTGCTACACTGGCTATTGTAGCCAGTCTCGAAACATTGTTAAGCGTTGAGGCCGTAGATAAAATTGATCCGATTAAGCGTGTGTCTCCTACTAACAGGGAATTATTTGCTCAAGGATTGGGTAATATGACAAGTGGTTTATTGGGAGGTATGCCTATGACTGCAGTAATTGTTCGATCGTCGGCAAACGTAAACGCTGGAGCAAGAACAAAAATGAGTGCTATTTTTCACGGAATTTGGCTGCTCGTTGCTTTATTATTAATTCCAAAAGTCATTAATCTTATACCATTATCTTGCCTTGCGGCGATACTGCTTATTACAGGGTATAAACTTGCTAGAATTGGTTTGTTTGCCAAGATGTGGAAGTCTGGTTACAGTCAGTTTGTTCCCTTTGTAGTTACTGTTTTGGCTGTAGTATTTACAGATTTGTTAAAAGGTGTCGCTATAGGTATGATGGTTTCAATTTATTACATCCTGAGAAACAATCTTCGAAATCCGTATTTTTATAGGATTAGCTCTCAGGGAGATAAAAAAGTAATTAATATAAACTTAGCAGAAGAAGTGTCCTTTTTAAATAAGGCCGCTATTCAATATACGCTAACGCATCTCCCACCAGAAACTGACATAAAGATTGATGGTACCAATTGCCGGTATATTGATCCGGATGTTTTGGAAGTGATCCATAATTTTAAACATAATGCCTATACCAAAGCGATTATAGTAGAATTAGTGAATATTAAAGAAAGGTATGATATACCAAAGCTTGAAGAATTAATTTATAAACCAGATAATGCGAATTATATGCCTTTAGATAAACAAGAACCAATTAACCAATAATTGAAAAAAATAAAAATCAAATGACAACTTACGAGCAACTACTCCAGGGAAACAAAGAATTTGTTGAGGATCAGATGAAAATTGATCCGGAATATTTTAAAAAGCTTGCTGCAGGGCAAAGTCCTGAAGTTTTATGGATTGGATGTTCTGATAGTAGAGTGCCTGCCAATCAGCTTACTAATACAAAACCTGGTGAAGTGTTTGTACATCGTAACATCGCGAACGTATGTGTTCATACGGATATGAATATGCTCAGCGTATTGGATTATTCGGTAAACGTATTAAAAGTAAAACATATAATTGTTGCCGGGCATTATGGCTGTGGTGGTGTAACCGCCGCAATGGGAAACAAACAGGTTGGAATTATTGATAACTGGCTTCGTCATATAAAGGATGTTTATAGGTTACACGCTGATGAACTTGATGCTATTTCCGATGAACAAGCACGTGTAGACCGCCTTGTCGAACTAAACGTTACTGAGCAGGTTTATAACCTCTGCAAAACCAGTATTATCCAAAATGCTTGGAGGGAGCGTAAAGATTTAGAAGTTCATGGCTGGGTGATCGATATCAGAACAGGATTTGTAAAGGATCTTCAGATCAGTTACACTAATTCAGACTCAATGGAAAAGGTATTTACTATGGACTAATACATTAAAGTCTAAACACGAAAAGTTCTTAGAGATAAGGACTTTTCGTGTTTTAACGCTATACAAAAGCTTCTTCCGCGTAAGCCTCCATTGGCGGACAAGAACAGATCAGCGTTCTATCACCATGTGTATCGTTAACCCGTCCCACAGAAGGCCAGAATTTGTGTTCCCTCACATAGGCCAGAGGAAAAGCAGCTGTTTGGCGTGAATATGGCCTTTCCCAATTATCAGATGTTATTATCACAGCTGTATGCGGTGCGTTTTTCAACGGATTGTTTACTTTGTCTATATCGCCTTTTTCCACTTGCGCGATTTCTGCTCTGATTGCAATCATCGCATCGCAAAAACGATCGAGCTCATGTTTTGGCTCAGATTCTGTGGGCTCAATCATCAATGTTCCGGGTACGGGGAAAGATACTGTAGGTGCATGGAAACCATAATCCATTAATCGCTTTGCGATATCTGTTACCTCGATGCCGAAGTTTTTGAATGCACGGCAATCTAAAATCATTTCGTGTGCGCAGCGGCCATTGCTTCCCGAATATAAAATAGGGTAATGCTGCTCTAAGCGCGACTTGATATAATTTGCATTGAGGATGGCATATCTTGTAGCATCGGTTAATCCTTCTCCGCCCATCATAGCAATATAAGCATGCGAAATTATTAAGATCGAAGCCGAACCCCATGGCGCCGCAGAAACGGCGTGAATCGATTCTGACTGACTAATATCCACAACCGGGTGTCCGGGTAAGAAAGGAACTAAATGCTTCGCCACACCAATTGGCCCCATGCCTGGCCCGCCGCCGCCGTGAGGAATACAAAAGGTTTTATGGAGATTCAAATGGCATACATCAGCTCCAATAGTGGCCGGACTAGTTAATCCAACCTGGGCGTTCATATTCGCACCATCCATGTAAACTTGTCCGCCATTTTCGTGGATGATATTACAAACCTCAATGATGGATTCTTCAAAAACACCATGAGTAGAAGGGTAAGTAACCATAAGGCAAGACAGGTCGTCTTTATGCTCTTCAGCCTTGGTTCGTAAATCGGTCACATCAATATTTCCGTTCACATCACATTTTACTACAACTACTTTCATTCCTGCCATAGCGGCGGATGCCGGATTTGTGCCGTGAGCGGAAGCCGGAATCAATGCAATATTACGTTTGCCCTCACCTCTGCTTTGGTGATACGCACGAATGACCATTAGCCCTGCATATTCGCCCTGCGCACCTGAATTTGGTTGAAGACTCATGGCCGCAAAACCTGTAATTTCGCTAAGCCATTGATTAAGCTCATCAAAAATCTGCATATATCCACCCGTTTGGTCCAGTGGGGCAAAGGGGTGCATTCTGCTAAACTCCGGCCATGTAACCGGAATCATTTCGGTAGTGGCATTAAGCTTCATGGTGCAAGATCCCAGCGGTATCATGGAATCGCAAAGCGATAAATCTTTGCTTTCAAGCGATTTAATATAGCGCAGCATCTCTGTTTCGGAATGATGGGTGTTGAAAACCGGATGTGTCAGAAATGTTGAAGTACGTTGTAGATCCTGGGGGATGTGTGCTTCAAGTCGAGCTTTAAGTTCATCAACGTCAAGATCGTTAATGTTTTTCCCCTTCACTTTTGCAAATACCCTGATGATATTTAAAACATCTTGCAAATTGGTGGTTTCATCTAAAGCGATTGTGATCACCGAATCAGAATAATGAAAGTTCATTTCATTATTAATCGCTTCGGAGTGTATTGGGTTCGCGAGGTGGCCAACATTAAATTTAAGGGTGTCGAAGAAAAATTCGTTCTCCTGATCGTATTCTAATTTCTTAAGCGCATTCGACAAGAAAACGGTTAAGCCATGTACACGTTCGGCTATAGACTTTAAGCCATCTTTGCCGTGGTAAGCAGCATACATTCCGGCCATTATAGCGAGCAGCGCCTGCGCAGTGCAAATGTTTGAAGTGGCTTTGTCTCTCCGTATATGTTGTTCGCGGGTTTGCAAGGCCATTCTTAGTGCGTAATTACCGGCAGAGTCGATACTTACACCTATAATTCTTCCTGGCATATTGCGTTTGTATTCTTCTTTTGTTGCAAAATATGCCGCATGCGGACCGCCAAAGCCCATTGGTACACCAAAGCGTTGAGTAGTTCCAACCACTATGTCGGCTCCCCATTCTCCAGGAGGAGTTAGAAGTGTGAGGCTTAAAAGGTCGGCGACAACAGTGAGCTTGATGCCCTTATTGTGAGCTTTATTTGCAAAATCGGTGTAGTTGTAAACCTTGCCGTTTGAAGCAGGATACTGAACGATCGCTCCAAATAATGCGTCGGATAATTCTGCAGTTTCGTGATTGCCGATCTGTAAGTTTATCCCGTAAGGTGCCGAACGGGTTTTTAAAATATCTATGGTTTGAGGGAAGAGTTCTTCGGATACAAAAAATGTTTTTGCCTGCTGATTTTTACGCAGACTGTATTGCATAAACATGGCTTCTGCTGCAGCAGTCCCTTCATCAAGTAAGGAAGCATTGGCAATTTCCATTCCGGTTAGGTCTATAACCATTGTCTGGAAATTTAAAAGCGCCTGTAATCTTCCCTGCGAAATCTCAGCCTGATAAGGAGTGTATTGAGTATACCATCCCGGATTCTCGAATATATTTCTTAAAATAACTGGGGGAGTAATGGTGTCGTAATAACCCTGACCGATATACGATTTGAAAACCTTGTTCTTTGAGGCCGTAATTTTCAATGAATTCAAATAATCTGTTTCGCTTTTCGCTGCAGGAAGGTTTAAACCGTTCTTTAGGCGGATTTGCTGAGGGATTGTTTGCTCAATCAATTGCTCAAGAGAATCTGCCTTTACAGTGCGCAGCATTTCAGCTGTTTCAACTCTATTGGCAGCGATATGCCGCGAAGTAAATTTGTCCTGAAAATCGATATTTAAACTCATGGAATTGAAAGAATTGTGGGAGCTGCAAAGGTAAATAAAAAAGGCTTTTTAGTGAAGGCGGGAATGGATATGTGGAAAAAACTATTTGCTAAAGAGTAATTGAATAGTTTAGTTATAGCCTCGCTCCAAAACCCCATCCTCAATCTGCCTTAAATACATTTTTATTGTATGTTCCAAGCCGTAATATAAGGCATCACAAATAAGCGCATGGCCGATACTTACTTCAAGGAGGTTTGGAATATTTGAAGTAAAATATTTCAGGTTGTGTAAATCGAGGTCATGCCCGGCGTTTAAGCCTAATCCTGTTTGTTCAGCAATTTTTGCAGATTCAATGAATGGTGCAATAGCTTTTTCCGCATCAAGAGGGAATTGCTGCGCGTAAGCTTCGGTATATAATTCAATCCGATCGGTGCCGGTAGTTGCGGCAGCTTCGACCATTTTAGGATCAGGGTCTACAAAAATGGAAACACGTATTCCGGCTTCTTTAAATTGAGTAATGACATCCATTAAATATTGCTGATGTGTAATGGTATCCCAGCCGTGATTAGAGGTGAGCTGACCTAAAGCATCCGGAACTAACGTAGCCTGAGCTGGCTTATTTGCAAGAACCAAGTCGACGAAGCTTTGTTCCTGGCAGTTTCCTTCAATATTAAATTCGGTTTTAATAACAGGCTTAAGATCATAAACATCCCGGTAACGGATATGTCTTTCATCAGGCCTCGGATGAACTGTTATTCCCTGTGCGCCAAAACTTTCGCAATCAAGAGCAACTTCAATAAGGTTAGGGTTATTGCCGCCCCTGGAGTTTCTGAGGGTTGCAATTTTGTTAATGTTTACAGAAAGTTTTGTCATGGTATGAGAACTATTTGGCTTAACCTTTAACAGATTTCTATTCTTTATTCCTCGGCTCAGTACTTCCTTTTTTATTTAAATTTACCGGCTGTGGAATTTTTACATAATATCCTGTTCCGTCGTAAGGTCGCTTTCGCGGATGCTCGTTACAGTCCTGTGAGCAACAGCCATCAAGTTTGTTTCCGCATTCATCACACTGTGTAAAATGCTCATTACATTCAGGATTGGCGCAGTTAATCATCTTCGCGGTAGTCTTTCCACAATTGTAGCAATTAGATATTACCACCGGGTTTTCAGAATTTACATCCACGGCAACCCGATTGTCAAATACATAACATTTGCCTTCAAAATCTTTGCCGCCTGCTTCTTTACCATATTTAATAATGCCGCCATGCAGTTGGTAAACCTCAGGAAATCCTTCATGTAAAAGCAACGCTGAAGCTTTTTCGCACTTAATTCCCCCTGTACAGTAAGTAAGTATTTTTTTGTCCTTGTATCTGGCCAATTCATTAATCATTGCCGGAAAGTCACGGAAGTTTTCAATATCCAGTGTTACCGCATTTTTGAACTTGCCTAAAGAATGTTCATAATTCGAACGCACATCCAGTACCACCACATCATCGCGGTCTTTCATTTCTAAAAATTCTCGCGGCTCTAAATGGGTACCCGTTTTTTTTTGAGGATTGATAATATTGGGGTCGCGTAAGCCGGAATAGACTATTTCTGATTTATAGCGACAGTGCATCTTGATGAAAGATGGTTCTTCAACCTCATCAATTTTAAATTCTGTGTTGGCAAAACGAACATCCTGATGAATGGCATCCCTGTAAATTTTACATGACTCATCAGTGCCGGAAACGGTGCCATTGAGCCCTTCATCAGCAACTATAATTCGTCCAACAAGATCAAGGGATTTGCAAAATTTGAGATGGTCTGCGGCAAATTGCTCCGCATTTTCTATTGTGGTATAACAATAGTAAAGTAAGGTTTGATATCTTTTCATAATTCATTGATACTGCTGCAAACAGCGTGAAATGCCGCGTAAAGATAGTGTTTATTAAAAATTATGTTTTCAAAATTGAATGCATTCGACAAACAAATTACTTTTTTGGGTTTTGCTGAATTAAAACCCATAAAACAATCGGAAAGAATGGTAGGGTTTCCCGTTTTGTGTCCATGCATACCCATAGTCGGCCCGAACTATCAATCGTTGAAGCCCGAAATAAAACTCCTTATAGTTTTGAGTCGGCTGCGCTAAAATCGCTCCTCCCACAATTTCTTCGAGTTTAAGCTTTCGTATAAGAGGGATATTTTTCAAAAACAACCCTAAGAAATTATGCTCGTAATGGCCTTCAAAATATTTGTCGTTGGTGGCATATGCATAATAGTCCAGGAAGTGAAAATTGGGAAAGAGAGGATTGTATATAGCTGTTTGATTTCCTGTAAAGTGTTTAATGTCGGGGTAAAAGATGGATTTTGTGTTCGTGAATTTTCCTGCAGAAAAATAATAGGAACTATATCCATAAAGCCAGGTTTTAAGTTTATCCTGAAATAGATCGGCAGATACGAAATCGTAATTTACAGCCGAATTAAATACAGAAGGAAAGCCTTTGCGGTAACTCAACTTAATGGTTGGGAAACGAGCATTTTCGTAAATTTTTCCATCAGGCCTGGTTGTATAATGCTGACCATACGTATACGAAAGTTTGGCTTCAATGCTGAACGAATTATTAACAGGAAATATCGTTTCGTCTTTAATAGGATTTAATGGATTATTTGATGTAAAAAGTTTAGCTGCATTGTCGAATACTGGTTGTTGCGATCCATTCACTAAAGGGAACCTCCTGGCAGCCTCGAACCCGCCGGTTACTAGTAAGCCATCTGCGATTTCTCGTTGGGCACTAAGCGCAAAAAAGTTTGCTTTATAAAGTTTTAAAAGATTTCTGCCATCAAAAAGGGTGGTTAATGTATTATAGAAAAGGTTTATAGTGCCACGATTATTCAAATCAAGATAATCACTTCCGGCATTTAAAGAATAACTGGCATGATGCAAAGTGTCTACGAGGTAATTTATCTGTATGTTGGTATTTAAAGATTTACTTCCCAACCCATACCTAAATCGGGGCCGTACATCGATAGATCTTTTAAGCGAGTATTGTTTGTGATAATGCGGTTTTAAATCAATACCCCAGCCTTCAACTGTGTTGTAAAAAAAGGTTTTATTTAAAGCTCTAAAATGCCAATAACTATTTCTGCTGTAGTTATGAAGGGAATAACCACTGAATAAAAATTTTACTGGTTTAAATCTATTTCGCTGCTTTTGCAAAGAATCAAGCACTACTGGGTTTTCCGCCATGGCGGCTGATGTATCTTTTATACGATAATTCATGTCTTCCTCATAAGTAAGTGGAACCGGACGGTTCTGAACCCAGAAAGCTTCCTCTTTCTTGTTTGCATCAGACGGTATATGCATGATTTCATCTTTGAAAAAGTTTGCCGAAAATTCGGGATTTACTTTGTAGTTGCTGTACAATCCGGTAAAGAACCCCGCAAATTCAAAACCCAATACTTTTCCTTTAAAATCGAAGGTGATGTCGGATGGAAGCCAGTAGCCTTCCTCCGCTTCAATAAAATTCTGACTAATTTTTAACGTATCAACAAAATTAATTCGAGCCTCTTCAGTAATCATAAGATCTACACTATATAATCGCCAGTCACCTTCAACAAGATAGATGTAACCGCTAAAAACTGGCGCAAAACGACTTTTGGGCGAGATCTTGATTTTATAAATGGTATGCCCGTTCTCCCTGCTCGATCCCTCCAGTTTATAGTCGTAATAATTAAAAGCATTATCCGCAACCGGCGAAACATAGCTTTGATTTCCAAGCGGAGCCCATTGCAGCAAGTTGTCATAAAGATTAATTTGTAAATCTAAAGCGCGGTTAAAGCTGAATCCCTGCCGGTCTCCCGCAATTTTCGAGGCTTCCATAATTTCTTTTACGTCCGGATACCTATAAAAGAATTTTGATTTAGTCTCTGATAGATAGAGGATTCCGTGTCGATTGGAATCGAGATTTAGGGCCTTTGCAACATCCTGGCCAAGTATCTTCTTTGGGGCACCAACCAGCCTTTGAACGCCTTTGGTATAAACATCGCAGCTATAAGAGGGCGTTGAGCGTAGAATTCTACGCCTGGCAATGACCTTTCTAATTAAGCCGTTGGCAGGGTTCTCGGTTTTTCTGCCAGAAATAATTACTTCTTTTAATAAATAAGATTCTTTATCTAAAACTGCGTTGATTTTTATTCCCTTTCGAACAGACACTTCAATCTCTTCCTGCTTATAGCCTACAAATCTAAAAATAAAGGTGTGCTTGCCTTGCGGGAGCTTAATTCGGTATTCGCCGTCCTGGTTAGCCATCGTACTAAGATTTTCATTCTTTACAAAAACCGATGTGTAAGCAATGGGAAGGCCATTTAAATCGCTGATTTTACCACTAATATCAATCAACTCTTGAGAAAAAGCTTTAGAGCAAAGTAGTAAAAGTAGAAATAATGCTTTTTTCAAAATTCAAATGATAGGGCAATAAAGATGGTTTAATTGAGCTTTCTAACCTAAAAGTAACGCGTTTAATAACGTAGCAAGTATAAATAAACATATACGAGTTTTGATTACTCTTCGTTGGGTGATTGTGAAGATTTTAAGCGAATAGCTATCGCTAAACGCGTAAATTTATTAATTTCGCCTTTATAGGTATATAACAACACTCAGAAAGTGTTTTGAATGTAAACCCCGCACAGCATTCATCCAATATCATGCAAGAAAAAATCGATCTTTATATAGAAGAAATAAAAGGATTTAAGCCGGCTGATGGCGGCGAACTTGAAGCTTTTCGAATTAAGTTTTTAGGAACAAAGGGTATCATCAAAGATATTTTTGAAGAGTTTAAAACTGTAACTCCAGAAGAAAAGCGTGCTTTAGGAAAAGTTTTAAATGGCTTCAAAGTTCTTGCCGAGCAAACGTATCAATCTTTTAAAGAACAATTCGAATCGCATTCAGCTTCCGAGGAAACAAAAATTGATGCCACGCTTCCCGGCGAAGGTTTTGAGATCGGTTCGCGTCATCCCTTATCCCTGGTAAGGACAGAGATTATTGAAATTTTCAAAAAGCTTGGTTTTACAGTTGCAGAAGGTCCGGAGATTGAAGACGACTGGCATAACTTTTCTGCACTCAACTTTCCTCCGGAGCATCCGGCAAGGGATATGCAGGATACATTTTTTGTGGCCCCACCTCAGTCCTCGAACGGGAGAGGGGACGGGGGTGAGGTTTATGCCCTACGCACTCACACATCATCAGTCCAGGTAAGAATGATGGAAAACGGGAAACCCCCTTTCCGTGCTCTAATGCCCGGCAGGGTTTACCGCAACGAAGCGATCTCTGCTCGTGCACACTGTTTTTTTCATCAGGTGGAAGGTTTATATGTTGATGAAAATGTTTCGTTTGCAGATCTAAAGCAAACGTTGTTCTATTTCGTGCAAGAATTATTTGGAGAAGGAACAAAGGTTCGTTTCAGACCCTCATACTTTCCATTTACCGAACCTTCGGCAGAAATGGATATTTCCTGTACTATTTGTAAAGGTCAGGGATGCCAGATGTGTAAGCAAAGCGGTTGGGTAGAGATACTGGGCTGCGGCATGGTTGACCCGAATGTTTTCGAAAATTGCGGTATTGATGGAACAAAATATACTGGTTTTGCGTTCGGAATGGGTATTGAGCGTATAACTAATTTAAAATATCAAATACGTGATTTACGTTTGTTCTCTGAAAACGATATTCGTTTTCTTAAACAGTTTCAATCTGAAATTATCTGATGAAGAACGGTCTATTGTTTTTAATGCTAGTTACATTGTTGTCTTGCGGAAAAGATGATGGAAACCGCATTCCCGAGGTGTTTGTGAATTATTTGGTGTCGGTTCAGGAATTCAGTATTAAAAACGAAAACGGCATTTTATTGGTTGATAAACAAGGCGTAGCCGGATTAATGATTGTCAGGATTTCATCGAATTCCTATAAGGCATTTGACCGTTGCAGTTCGGTTGATCCTGAGAAGAAGTGCGTGGTGATTCCTGAAAGTACTTTTACAGCATCCGATCCTTGTAGTGGGGGCAAATGGTTGTTGCAAGATGGCTCCCCGGTAAAAGCGCCCGCAGTAAGAAACTTAAAGGAATACCAGGTAAGAATTATCAATAATTTCAATTTGCAGGTAACCAACGACTATGGAAATTGATAAGATAAAGGAAAGCATAACAAAGGCCGCCCAGGATCTTTTCAGAAAATATGGTTACCACAAAACCAGTGTAAATGAAATTGCCAAAAAGGCTAAGATTGCAAAAGCCACTATATACAAGTATTTCGACAGCAAAGAGGTTCTTTTGCACTTTATTTTGATGGATTACATCCGCGTAAGCGTGAACGAAATTATTGAAAGTGCTTCTGAAGAGACGAATAAAGAAGCGTATTTAAGCAACCTGATCCTCAAAACCAGCCGCCTTTCTTACACTATTTGCAACGAATTTATTGGTTGGGATTTCATCCGTGAATCTACCAACGCTCAGGAATTTTTGAAACTTTTGTCTGATGATCTGGAGATTTTTCTTATCCAGTCTTATCGAGAAACGCATCTTTTTAAGGGTGATAACAAGTACACCGAACGCCTTCGGTTTTTAATTAAATCGAGCAAAGCAATTGTGTTTTCATTTGCGTTTACTTCAGTTAGTGATTCAGATGTCAGGAAGAACTTCGTAAGTTTCCAAAAAGAAATCTTGCCTTACCTGGTAAAGGCTGCGATTTAATCATAAAACGCTGTAACGCTGACAGCGTTAAGAAGCCATCACTCTTATTTTCGAATCCAAAAATTGTTACTTTTGCCTCCGCATGAAAAAAATTCCCGCAGACAAAAAACGGATTGAAAATATCCTGGTAACAGATATCGCCGAAGGTGGTAAGGGTGTAGGGAAATCGGATGAATTAGTCATTTTTATCGAAAAAGCGGTTCCTGGGGATATAGTTGACGTTGAGCTTTATAAGAAAAAGAAAAACTTCGCCGAGGCAAAGGTAACTCGATTAGTAGAGCTCTCGGAGCATCGTACCGAACCTTTTTGTCCTCACTTTGGAGTTTGCGGCGGTTGCAAATGGCAACACATGACATACGACGCTCAGTTGCAATTTAAACAGAAAGGTGTTCTCGACGCACTTTCACGCCTTGCTAAAGTTGATGTTTCAAATGCGGAGGCTATTCTTGCATCATACGAAACTCGTTACTATCGCAATAAATTAGAGTTTACATTTTCGAATAAGCGCTGGTTAACAGATGGCGATATGGCCGAAACTGATAACGGCGATATGAATGCTTTGGGCTTTCATGTTCCATTGCGCTTCGATAAGATCTTAAATATTGAGGTTTGCTACCTTCAGTCTTCTCCGTCTAATGAAATAAGAAATGCCATTCGCGATTTTGCATTAAGCGAAGGTATTAGTTTTTATGATCTTCGGAATCATGAAGGTGCTTTGAGAAACCTGATTGTGCGAACTTCTACTACCGGAGAACTGATGGTGATAGTAGTTTTCGCTTATGTTTCGGAAGTGGAAATTCAAAAGACCATGACTTTTGTTAAAGATCGGTTCCCAGAGATTACTTCTCTTTTATATATCGTCAATCAGAAAAAAAATGATACCATTTTTGATCAGGAAATAAAATTATTTGATGGACGGGACTTTATTTTTGAGCAAATGGGCGATGCTGCTGGGTTGGAAGACCTTAAGTTTAAAATTGGTCCGAAATCGTTTTATCAAACAAATTCTCTGCAGGCTCATCAACTGTATTTAATTACAAGAGAATTCGCTGGTTTTAAAGGCAACGAATTGGTTTATGATTTGTATACCGGTGCCGGTACAATTGCCAATTTTGTAGCCCGACATGTACGCCAGGTTATTGGTGTTGAATATGTTCCAACAGCTATCGAAGATGCTGTAATAAACTCGGGTATTAATAATATTTCAAATACAAAATTCTTTGCGGGAGATATGAAGGATGTGCTGACGCCTGACTTTGTGTTAGAACATGGCAAGCCCGATGTTATCATCACCGATCCTCCGCGCGCCGGGATGCACTCCGATGTTGTAACGAGGATTTTAGAAATCGGATCACCAAAAATTGTTTATGTAAGTTGTAATGCTGCTACTCAGGCGAGAGATATCGCTTTACTTGCAGAAAAATATGAAGTAATAAGAATCCGTCCGGTAGATATGTTTCCGCACACACAACATGTGGAAAATGTTGTTCTGTTGGAGTTGAAAGAAGTATCGGTATAAATGCTATGGAAATCAAAGATCTTATAAATCAGCCGGAAGGTGAGGATTCTTCTTCTCAGAAAGAAAGCCCTTTAAAAAGTCTTGAATCCGATTTAAAGCTTTATAACGAATCTATTAAAGAAATCGCGACGGAGATAATGGTTGAGGGTTTATCTGAATATCCGATCTTTATAGCACATCAGCACCAGGTATCGGTTGGAGAATTGATTCTTGATAGAAATGAATTAAATACGCAATGGTCAATTCAGGCATCTATGCTTGAAGAATTTGTCGAAAAGGGCATTATTCTTCCAGACAAGAAGGATCGCTTCATTAAGCAATATAAAAATCCAAACCAGCACATGTGCTTATTTGTAGTGGTACCCCAAGGGGCGAATTTTGTCTTTTATCCTTATCTTTAAACCATATCAACCTACCTATTATGACAAAAACTTTCACCTTCCTGTTATTCTTAATGTTTGCAAATCTATCATTTGCACAAACAGAAACCCCAGCATATAAATCACTCGCAGATAGCTTTGAAAGAAATTACAACAGCGATAATTATAAAGCAATTTTTGCTTCTTTTTCAAGTGTGATGCGAACTCATTTACCCCTAGAAAAAACAAAAGATTTTGTTTTAGGACAAAAAAACCAATACGGAAAAATTACTAACCGAGAGTTTGTAATGTATGATAAAACTTATGGGTCATATAAAACCACCTTTGAAAAGGGGTTGTTTTTCGTAAATATCTCGGTTGATGATAATTCAAAAATTAATGGACTATTTATAAAGCCTTTTACAGAAAATTCATTATCAAAAATTGAACGTAATACCACAAAACTTCAACTACCCTTTAAAGGTGAGTGGACCGTAACCTGGGGTGGCGACACCAAAGAATTGAATTACCACGTTGAAAGTATACCACAAAAAAATGCGTTTGACCTTTTAATCACTAATGAGAATGGTAAAACATCTAAAACGGATGGAAGCAAGAATGAAGATTATTACGCTTTTGGTAAAGAACTCATATCACCGTGCGATGGTGAAGTAGTGTTAGTAGTTGATGGGTAAAGGACAATAAGCCAGGCGTTTTGAATCCAACCTTCCTAACTGGTAATACTATTATTATAAAAACAGCAAATAATGAGTATTTATTCTTTGCACATTTTAAACAGCATTCAATAAAGGTGAAACAAGGTCAAAAAGTTAATCAGGGGCAACTATTAGGTCTTTGCGGAAATTCGGGAAATTCTTCAGAACCTCATTTGCATTTCCATATTCAAAATATTGAAGACATGACTAGTGCAACAGGAGTTAAATGTTACTTTGATAAAATTGTTGTAAACGGTAAAGTGAAACTGGATTGTTCTCCGATAAAAAATGAAAAAATAAAAACGAGTAGTTTAAGGGACATCATTCATTCTTAAGTTCGTCCATTTTATACTTTTAAGTACTTTTGGCTGATGCCCTGTGATAGCTTAACTTTTCAAATTTTGAATTACAAGATGCCCGACAAAAGAATCCTGATTCTCGATCAAAATCAAATCCAGCAAAAGATTACCCGAATGGCTTATCAGATTTGGGAAGACAACCTGGATGAAGAACAAGTAGTTATTGCCGGAATTATCGATAGCGGCTACACACTTGCAGAGCGTTTACAAAACGAATTGCTTAAGATTTCGGGCATAGAGGTTACGTTGATGAAGATTACGCTTGATAAGGATATCTCTCATTTAGAGGCAACAAGTGATATTCCGGTAGAGCAGTGCGTAGATAAAGTAGTTGTTCTTGTGGATGATGTGCTAAATAGTGGTCGCACATTAGCTTACGGACTGGGCGTCTTTTTGAACATTCCGTTAAAAAAACTGCGTACAGCTGTCTTAGTGAATCGTAGCCATCGCAAGTTTCCTATTTCAGCAGATTTTACCGGGCTCGATTTAGCCACAATTATAAAGGAACATGTAGATGTTGTTTTGAGTGACTCAGAAAAAGACGCTGTTTACCTGAGCTAAACTTTTTCTTGAATAATAGCAGCTACTCTTTCTGGCGTTTGATCTAACCCCTTAATAATAATTTTAGCTTGCTTATAAAATGGCTCTCTTAGTTGTAGCCTTTCGGCGATGAACTGTTCCAACTCATCCGGTTTTAAGTTCTTCAATATCGGACGTTGTTCTGTAGCGCTTACCAATCTTTTTGCAAGGGATTTTGGGGAAAGCGAAAGGTAAACCGTTGTGCCATTTGCATTCATCCATTCAATGTTATCAAAGAAGCATGGAGCACCACCTCCAGTGGCCACAACTGCATTTTCGGGAAAAATGGTATTTTTTAAGATTGTACTTTCTATTTCGCGAAAGGCATCTTCTCCAAACTTGCTAAAATAGTCGTTAATTGATAATTGCGTTTCAACTTCAATTACCTTATCCATATCGATAAACTGATAATTTAATTTTGAAGCCAGGCGCTTACCTAGTGTGGTTTTGCCGCAACCCATAAATCCTACGAGGAATATCTTCATAAAAAGCCCGCTCGTTGATAGGTAATGAAATCCGTTTCAGGCGGCTTAACATTGTTTTGTTTAAAATAGGTAGCTATCTGGGCCCGGTGATAAGTTGAATGATTGACTACATGCAAAAGAATATCCTCAAGTGTACTGTCAAATTTGTCGCCGCTAAACGTTGAGTAACTAATTATTTTATCAAGCTCCGATGTATCTAATATCTGGTTCAACTGGCCACTGATTTCCTGATGTAAAGTGTTAAACATCGAAACCGGATGAATATCAAAGCGATTAAACCTGTTGTCCATCTGGTTAATTCTACTGATCCAAATATGTTGTGCGTTTAGAACATGGCTAAATAAGGCTTCTGCCTGCGGCATGCTTTGCTTAGCCTGCATAAAGGTTTTAATCACCACGGCATCAGCCGTTTCGGTATATGAAAGAAGCTTTTTTAGTATCACTCTATTTTGTGTTTTTAAAATAATGATCTTCGAGGTATTGATAGGATGGTAGATTATGATAATGCCATTTATCAATCACCACACCTTCTTTCAATAAGATCAATCCCGGGTTGGCTCTCACCATACTTTTTAAAGGCACGCCATCAGCATGAAATACTTCCATAACTAGTTTGTGTTGTTTTTCGAAAGCATCTGCCTCTTCGGGCGATGTTGAAGTTAAAACCACAGTTCTGATGTTATAATTTTCAGCACTATTTATTGCCAAAGCATTTAATTTTCCGATGGCCTTGTTGTTAGCCTCCTTTAAATTATATGCCACAATTACAAGGTTATAGTACGGGTTTTCAATAATCTCAGTGGTATAATCCGTTCCGGTTGCATCAGAAATTTGAAGATCTTTTATTCTGGGCTCGTAACCTTTTTTGATAAGTTTATTTTTGGGCACCCCGAAAATTTTCCAATTTTTATCCTTCCAGATTTCGGTTTTCATATACTCCTTATCTGTCATTTTCTTGGTTTGTCCGTTTGCCTGATTTTTTAGAGTATAATTAATCTCATATTCATCTAAAGGTGCCCCTTTAGGGATGGACATATATGCAGGCAAATTTGCGCCCTTATGGTAGGGAAGAAAATCCTTAACCGGCATAAAATTATAGGTGTAAAGGCCAAATCCTAAAGCTAGCAGGGTGCTACCCACAATTGCACTGCTTTCTGCTTTTTTTGATTTAAAGATTGAGCTTATCTTATCTCGGTTGAAGAACAACACAAGAATTAACAGCAGTAGAATCAGATCTTTTGTAAACGACTGCCAGGGAGTGAGTGGAATCGCATCGCCAAAGCAACCACAAGACCTCACCACATCGAAAGCTGCGGAATAAAAAGTCAGAAAAGTGAAGAAGATAATGAGCAGCAGCAGACCGGTAATTACTTGCTTAGACCTTATTCCAAGTAAAAGTGCGGCTCCTAAAACAACTTCTAGTGTGCATAAGAAAATAGCGAGGGTAACTGCAAAATCGTTTAAAAAAAGCAGGTGGAAAACCTCGAAATATTCCTCAAGCTTATAACCAAAACCAAGCGGATCATTAGCTTTAATTAGTCCCGAAAGGATAAAAATTACCCCGACAAAAATTCTAGAGAAATTAACCAGCACTTTGTTCATTATTTCAATCCAAGTTTAATTAACGCAAATACCGAATAATTCAACATGTCCTGATAATTTGCTTTCACACCTTCAGATGCTAATGTTTGTCCCTGATTATCCTCAATCTGCTTTACGCGAAGAATTTTCATCAGAATAAGATCTGTTAAAGAACTGATTCGCATATCGCGCCATGCCTCCCCATAATCATGGTTTTTTGCAAACATCAGTTCTTTCGTCTCATTAGCTTTCTTATTGAATTCTATCTCCACTTGTTCGAACGGGAGTTCAGAAGGAGCATTGCTATCGAGTTCAAGCTGCATCATCGCAATTATGCAGTAATTTATAATGCCAATATATTCCGAGACAATATCTTCCCCAACTTTAGAAACCTTCTTTTCTTCGAGTGTACGTATGCGCTGTGCTTTAATAAAAATTTGATCGGTTATAGAACTCGGACGAAGAATGCGCCATGCTGTACCATAATCGCTCGTTTTTTTTATAAACAGATCGCGGCATATTTTTACTACCGCATCGTACTCTTCTGCTGTATTATTTATCAAAATTTAATTTATTTGATTGTAAGGTGAATAAAGCTGTATTTTGCCTCAATGGCGGATAAAAATACTGAAATTCATCAGAATAATTTGTCTTTTGAAAAGCATGGATTGCTGAAAGTGGAGAGTAAATCCATCATCGTTAAAGGCGGTCTCATGGATTTTAATCAGCCTAAAGTGATGGGTATTCTGAATGTTACTCCGGATTCCTTTTTCGCCGATAGCAGAATAAATTCAGTAGAGCAAGCTCTCAAGGTTGCAGAGAATATGCTGGTTGAGGGTGCAACTTTTTTAGATATTGGGGCCTATTCTTCGCGACCGGGTGCAGATCACATATCTGAAGAAGAGGAATGGAATCGCTTACTTCCCACCTTGAAAAAACTTGTTAAAGAGTTTCCAGGTGCAATTTTATCGATTGATACCTTTCGGGCTAAGATTGCCGAAGCAGCAATTTCGGAAGGTGCCGATCTAATTAATGATATTTCTGCAGGCGAACTCGATCCGGCCATGGGTGAAACGGTTAGCAGGTTAAAAGTCCCTTACATTTTTATGCACATGAAAGGTACGCCACAAACAATGAAACAGCTCGCTATTTATGAGGATGTTGTATCAGAAGTTTATGAATCATTGAAAAATAAAATTGCCCATTTTAAGGAAGCCGGAATAGCAGATTTAATTCTCGACCCGGGTTTTGGATTTGCCAAAACCATCGAGCATAACTACCAGCTTCTCGGCAAACTCGAGTTTTTTAAGCAGCTAAATGTGCCTGTTTTGGCTGGGTTGTCACGTAAATCCATGATTTGGAAAACGCTTGATATTGATAGTAAAGATTCCTTAAACGGATCGACCGTTTTAAACACAATAGCATTGATGAAGGGAGCCAATATCTTAAGAGTTCATGATGTTAAGCCTGCCATTGAAGCCATTTTATTGGTCGAAAAATTGAGAACATCTTAAGTGTTGTATTCCGCGTGTTACCGTTTAACCAATCTTATTTATTAAATTCATCGCATGGATTTCGACATTAGTTTCCTTCATTTACGGTTACTCGATTTGATAGATATTGTGGCTGTGGCCATTATTATCTATTACGTTTATAATCTTTTGCGAGGTACTATTGCCCTAAACATTTTCCTTGGCTTAATAATTATGTACATGGTGTATTTCCTTGTTAGGGAATTACAAATGAACCTGTTGACTCATATTCTGGGCGGCTTTATGAGTGTTGGCGTTCTGGCACTTATCGTCGTTTTTCAGCAAGAAATACGCAGATTTTTGTTACTCATTGGCAAGAACGCTTCCTTACAGCAAACCAGAATCTGGAAGAATTTTTTCCTAGGGAAAAAGGAACTGGAAAAAGCTAACCTTGCCTTTATTCGCCCTGTAATTGAAGCTTGTAGAAGTATGCAGAGCAGCAGAACCGGTGCCTTAATTGTTTTCGCAAAGTATTTTGATGAGCAGTATTTCCAAAACAGCGGAGAAACCCTTAATTCAGCTGTTTCGAAGCGCTTACTGGAAAGTATTTTTCAAAAGTACAGCCCATTGCATGACGGGGCGGTGGTTATATCAGATGGCCGAATAAAATCTGCCAGCTCTATTTTACCATTAACCGATAACGAGAAACTTCCGGCTCAATTCGGACTGCGCCACAGAGCAGGTATCGGAATTTCCGAAATGAGTGATGCAACAGCGGTAATTATTTCCGAAGAAACAGGGGAGATATCCTATGCTAAACAAGGAAGGGTAAAGATGAATGTTTCTTTAGCGGATTTGGAGAGGCTGTTGAATAGGGATGCTTAGAAAGGGAAAGGTTAAAAGGTAAGGTAATGATCAGTTATAAAAACAAAAGAGATTCGAATTAGATCAAATCTCTTTTAAAACTGTATTATCAATTAATAGGTCTTTCTAACAATACTGCTCAAACGCACCAATCAAATTATCAGCAATCATCTGTGCTGGACGGCCCTCTATCTGGTGCCGCTCAATAATGTGAACTAACTTACCATCTTTAAATAAAGCCATAGAAGGAGATGACGGAGGATAAGGCAACATAAAACTTCTCGCCTTATCAACAGCTTCTTTTTCTACACCTGCAAAAACCGTCACTAATTTATTAGGATGCTTCGCATGCTCAGAAGCAATCTTAGCAGCCGGACGAGCATTAGCCGCTGCACAGCCACATACCGAATTTACCACTACAAATACAGTTCCTTCACCTTTTATAGCCGCTTCAACCTCTTCCGCCGACTTTAAATCCTGAAATCCAACTTTTGTTAAATCTTCCCGCATCGGGGCAACTAAATATTCTGGGTACATAATTTTTATTTACGATTTGTGATTACGAATTACGATAACGCAAAAATAATGCGATATGCTCAAAGGTAAAAATTGCCATATCAATGCTATGTCACATTTAAAAAACCTTTGTTTAATGCTCCCGTAAGAAGTTGGTATTCATAAGGCAATGCCTTATTTTTGTCATACATTTTAAAACAAACAAACTATGTCATCAGTAGAGACAACTTACGTTCCTTACAAAGTTAAGGACATCTCCCTAGCAGAATGGGGACGCAAAGAAATTCAACTCGCAGAGGCAGAAATGCCCGGATTAATGTCCCTTCGCGAAGAATTTGGCGCTTCTCAGCCATTAAAAGGTGCACGCATCGCCGGATGTTTGCACATGACCATCCAAACAGCTGTGTTAATTGAAACACTTGTTGCTTTGGGTGCAGAAGTTACCTGGTCATCATGTAATATTTTCTCAACTCAAGATCACGCCGCTGCTGCAATTGCTGCTGCAGGTATCCAGGTTTATGCCTGGAAAGGTCTTAACGAAGAAGAGTTTGACTGGTGTATCGAACAAACTTTGTTCTTCGGCGAAAGCCGCCAGCCACTAAACATGATCTTAGATGATGGTGGTGATTTAACAAACATGGTATTCGATAGATATCCTGAGCTAATTGCTGCGATTAAAGGATTATCAGAAGAGACTACAACAGGAGTTCACCGTTTGTACGAGCGTATGAAAAACGGAACATTGCACTTGCCAGCAATCAACGTAAACGATTCTGTTACAAAATCCAAATTCGACAACAAATACGGTTGCCGTGAGTCATTGGTAGATGCGATTCGTCGTGCTACTGATATCATGATGGCTGGTAAAGTAGCCGTTGTTTGCGGTTATGGCGATGTGGGTAAAGGTTCAGCAGAATCATTAAGCTCACAAGGTGTTCGGGTAATCGTTACCGAAATAGACCCTATTTGCGCTTTACAGGCAGCTATGGAAGGCTACGAAGTGAAGAAATTCGCTACAGCAGTTCTTGAAGCCGATATCATCGTTACTACAACCGGTAACTGCGATATCGTTCGCGGAGAGCACTTCAAAGCCATGAAAGATAAAGCCATCGTTTGTAACATCGGTCACTTCGATAACGAAATCGATATGGCTTGGTTGAACCAAAACTATGGTCATTCAAAAATTGAAATCAAGCCTCAGGTAGATAAATACACTATCGACGGAAAGGACATTATTGTATTAGCCGAAGGCCGGTTGGTAAACCTTGGTTGTGCAACCGGTCACCCGTCATTTGTGATGTCTGCATCGTTCACTAACCAAACCTTAGCTCAGTTAGAACTTTGGAATAACCCAGGGAAATACGAAAACAAGGTTTATACTCTTCCTAAGTTCTTAGATGAGAAAGTTGCTCGTTTGCATCTTGCTAAAATTGGCGTAGAATTAGATGTATTGGATAAACACCAGGCCGATTACATCGGTGTTGATGTTCAAGGTCCGTTTAAATCAGAAGCTTACAGATACTAAATTTTCTTTGCCTCAATAGAAAGCCATCCGTTTTAAAGCGAATGGCTTTTTTGTTGGATAAACTTTCCCAAAGTATCAAACTTTTGGAAAGTTAGATACTATAACGATTAAGGAAGTGGCTTTTTCTTTGGAAAGATACTTGCGGTTTCACGGCAAGTACTGCCCTGCTTTACACTACAAACCCTGACCCGGAAACATCGGGTTCCGGGTTTTTCGTTTCAATCAGGTTTATGATCGGAGATTTTTCTCCTTTGAGACCACGGCATTAACCTAGCATGATTTCGCTCTATTTCCTCACAAAGTCGCTAATGTCATAACGCATTTCATCATCAGCCCATCGGGTCTTAAAGTCAATGTTTATATATGTTGGAAAGCCATAGGTTTGATCATACTTAATTGTCGCTTGATCTGGATTTTCTGCCAACGAACTTTGCAGATATTTGAAGAGCCCATCTACCGTCCTCAAATTGCTATCAGTAAATTGAATGTTTTGCCCTTTCTCATTCTTTATCGAAGTGATTGCCTTGTTGACAACGGTTATCTGATGCCACTCAACGTTACCGCAAAAACAAGTCGGTTTCAATTTGAAGGTATAGCTAGAAATATTACTAGCGTTCCAGCGAGCCTTCGCTTGGGCGAGGGTTGGATTTTCGGGCAAGGTTTCGGGCAAGGTTTTATCTTTTTTACAGCCTTGCGAAATAACGCTAAACAAAATTAGAACAATTAACAGAGCTTTAATTGGTGTTGATTTCATAAGAATATGGTTTTGATATATGTATTACGTGGGAACCTTGGTAAATGCTACAAGACCTATATACAAAGATGCTTTTATAATTAGAAAGCCAGATGTTCTTTACTCTTCAGACTTCGGCTTCATATTCCTCAAATTAAACTTAGGCTTATAAGCAGGCTTGGGTTTCTCCTCCGCATTTGCATCATCACTCCCACGTAAATCCAAATCATTATCCTGAATCTCCTGCTCAAGAGTCTTTTCATCTGTAGAAGAAGATATCCTTCTTTCAATATCAGATTCCACTGGCGAATCGGTTTGTATTTCAGGAAGCGACTCAGGCATCATCTCCTGTTTAACGGGCAGGCCGGTTTGCTCCTCACCCGATGATGGGCTTCTCGGTATATTTTTAAGTTTGAACTTCGGTTTATAAGCTTCTTGTGCTACTTCCTTCGGTTTTTCAGGATTTGTAATCGGTGTTTCAGACACGGCGGGCTGCCCCGGGCGACTATCTGCGCGATTTGCATCTGTCGAATTTTCAAATGAAGGTGGCTTAATATTTCTCGGTTTAAACCCGGGAGCTTTTGCAGGCAAAGCACTCGTAGGGGCCTCTGCCTTTATTTCTTCTACTTTAGGTTCTCCCATATCCATATATGGCAGGTCTGTTGGCTTAGATGGAATATTCCTCGGTTTAAATGCAGGTTTTACAATCGATTTTTCTTCAATCTGTTCTTCACCAGCGGGCTCCACCTTGTTAGTGTTCGCACTTTTGAACCTTGGTGTAAACGCCGGCTTTTGCTCAATAGTAGGAGAACTGAGCGGTTCAGCTTGCGAGGCAATTGCAGTTTCAACTTGAGTAATTGCTTTTTCGGGTGGAGTTAAGTGGTAAAGCCGACGTAATTTATTAAACCAGAATTTTTTGGTATGGTCGAAACTCTTTTCACCCATAGCCACAAAATGGCTTTTGAATTCCGTATAAAGCACCGGTTCAGTTTTTTCAAGCTGAGCCAGGTCTATTTTTTTCTTTATAAAGAATTCTTCAAAAGTCATTTCCAGTAAAAGCCAATCGTAAATCGCAACTCATAAATCCATCTATTCTGCCATATTATGATAAACCGCCTGCACATCATCGTCCTCTTCCAGTTTATCAATTAACTTAAACACATCAACAGCCTGCTCTTCGGTTACATCAGTATGCGAAAGTGCAATACGCTCTAATTTAGCACTTTTCATTTCAAAGCCTTTTTCTTCCAACGCCTTTTGCATTTTACCGAAATCTTCAAAGGCGGTATGAATTACACCAACATCATTTCCTTCTTCGTCGGCTTCGATGTATAAATCCTCAAGTCCGGCATCAATTAATTCGAACTCCAATTCTTCTAAATCCAAATCTTCCGGGGGAACGAATCTGAAAACAGCTTTACGATTAAATATAAAATCCAATGACCCTGTTTTACCTAAGGTACCACCAGTTTTATTGAAATAACTTCGTACGTTGGCAACGGTTCGGTTGGTATTGTCGGTAGCCGTTTCAATCAGGATGGCAACACCATGTTGTGCATAGCCTTCGTAAACAAGCTCTTCGTAGTTCGAATCGTCTTTGTTTGATGCTCTTTTAATTGCAGCATCTACCCGGTCCTTCGGCATATTAACCGCTTTGGAGTTTTGGATAGCGGTACGAAGGCGCGAGTTGGTTTCGGGGTTTGGTCCACCCGATTTCACAGCCATTACAATCTCTTTCCCCAATCGGGTAAACTGAACAGCCATCTTGGCCCAGCGCTTAAATTTTCTTTCTTTACGGAACTCGAATGCTCTTCCCATTATAATAAGTCAAAGAGCAAAAGTAAAAATTAAAAAATATGTTTTGAGGCAATCGCAAACGCATCTTAAACTATATTAATTCAGTTTAGCTGCAAGCACACAGGGTTTACGATATTTTTTCACCTCACCTTTTAGATTGAATACCTCCAGGTAAATAATATAAATACCGACAGAAGCTTTCTGGTCATTATCATTAAGTCCATCCCATACAATGGTTCCATTAGTGGAAAGAGTGGCGTTTTTGACCAGGTGCTTTATTGCAGTTCCCCGGTCGCTATAAATGGTTGCATTTGCAATCATACCAGCATCCGGAAAGTTATAATTTAGTTGGAGTGCATCCTCAAATCCATCCCCATCTGGAGAAAATGTTTTGGACAACAGCTGAACTTCTTGTGTGTGCTCTTTATTGCCTGAAATAGCCTGTGAGTTTTTATAACCCGGTGTTGCAAAGCCTACGGGGGATGCCGCAGAACGGAAGTTTCCAGCCTCATTTGTTGGATTAGTAAAGCTAGCCCGTTCAAGCGAGATACCTTTATATTCATTTATTATTCGGTGATGCATTTTCTCAAAATAATTCAATTGATCGATGCGGTTGTCTTTCGAAATGAGTACTACACTGCCCTTATCATTGTTGAAAGCTGGCATTGATGCTATCCTTAAAAAGGCATCGGGATTTCTGTATAGTATTCCTTTTTTATGTTATCCGGATTAACCGTAAGAACCAGGTACTGTCGCGGATTGAAAAGTAATTCTACTTCCGATAAAGTCTTTCTACTAACAACACTATCGGGAGCTTTAATCGTAGCAATTGATAATTCTTTTAGATCCAGAACATTTTTTGAATTGTTGTAGATCTCAACAAAATCTACACCGCCCTCTCGGGGGTTAAACAATACTTCACTAATCAAAATATCTCCTTTATTAATTTTATGGGGATAAAAGAACTCTGCCGAGCTGTTTGAAATTGCAATCGCAGCCATACAATTCTTAATATTCGAAGTGGAAACCCGATAAGTATTTCCCCTCGTAAGTGGTGTTGAAAAACTTAGTTCAGCCCCAGTAAATGATGCCGATAAGTGAACCGCAGAAGGTTTTCCACCTCCACTATTAATAGAATAATTTTGGGGATTTGCAGCTAATGTGCTATCAGGTGGCTGATTAAAGGTGATTGAAATTGTAAGACTGTCTTTCAAAGAAGCATTCAGCACTTTCAGCGGTTCAAGTAAATTATAGTATTGATGAACTGAATTTTGTCGGCCTGGCGTACCTCCTGAAGCATCAATGCTGGCCATCCAGTTTTGAGAAGTCACACAAACCGAAGTTTTATCAATTAACTCTAGCGACCAGCCACCCGTTTTCTTCTGATCATTTTTGTACCACCTTTCATTGTATGAAATGGAATCAGTCAGGCGTCCTTTATAGCTCTTTAATGTAATTTGATCGGAAGCATTATTTAAAGAAGGCCATGGCGATAAGCCTATAGTTTTCCCGATAGGTTTGTATTGAAGCGTATCAGCAATTGGACATAGAATAATATATTCCTTGGGCAGAATGAATTTCTTTTTGATAAAGGCACGAGTACTTGCATCATTAAACACCCAGCCGTCTAAATCAACAGTATCAGTGCCTGGGTTATAGATTTCCACAAACTCGGCAAGCGAAAGCCCGACTTCGGGTGAAGGGTCGGCGAAGATTTCAGTAAAGTAAATCTGAGCAGTATCTACACGTACCGGAGGAAGCCTGGGAGTCTTGAACGGCAAGAATTGAGTTTTAAGATTTCTCCCTGAACAATCTTTCAAATTTGAGAAAGTTAACTGGTACGAGGTATTTGCTGTAAACTGTTTATTAAAGATCAATGTAGCCTGCCTTGCACGCATATCGAAATTTAATGATTTTAAAACAGGTGAATCGCCATCCAAAGTAAACGCATGACTAGCTGTCGCAATATCAACAGACTTATTAAAGTGAAGAACCAGGGATGAGTCTGTCAGCTGTTTTAAGCTGTCTGCCTGGAAAGTTAGCTTGTCATAATTACGAATTAATAATGAGTTATGTTTCCCAGGAGTACCACCGGATTCATCGATTGAGGAATTCCAGTTAAACGCCCAGCCACAGGCAGAAGCATAATCTATTCGTTCTAGTGTCCATCCACCTTGTTTCTTACCCAAACTACTGTGCCATGAATCCAAATACGAAAGTGAATCAACCAATCTGTTTTTGGCACTTTTAAGAGTGATCTGATCTGAAGCGTTATCTAGAGAAGGCCAAGGGGATAATCCAACTGTTTTCCCAAAACTTTTGTATTGAGCAGTATCAGCAATTGGGCAGAGTATGATATAATCTCCTGGCAAGATGGATTTGTTTTTTATGGTGGAATGCGTAGTTGCATCATTAAATGTCCAGCCATCTAAATTAATTGTGTCTTTGCCGGGATTATAGATTTCCACAAACTCGGCCAGCGGAAGCGCGACTTCTGGCGATGGGTCGGCGAAGATTTCGGTAAAATAGATTTTAGCTGTATCAATGCTAACGGCTGGCAACTTTGGCGTGGTGAAATTAAATGACTTGGCTAAAATTGTATTTTGAGAACAGTCTTTCAGGTTTGCTATATTTAACTGGTATGTTGTATTAGCGGTAAACGGCTTGCTGAATAGAAGCGTGCTTTGTTTTGCATTCGGCTCGAATATCGTTGACTTAATAGATCCTGATGCAGGACTTAAACTAAACGCATTAGTGGCAGTAGAAATATCAGCCGGTTTGTTAAAATAAACAACTAATGTACTGTCGGACACTTTTCGCATGCTGTCGGCGCTGAAAGCAAGTTGATCGTAGTTCTCGATTAAAGTGGAATTTCTTTTACCTGGCGTTCCGCCGGCCAAATCGGTAGAACTGGCCCAATTAAATAAACCATTACAAACCGATAGAGGACTTACCCGTTCCAGCGACCAGCCTCCCGTTTTCTTTGTAGTTGAAGAATGCCAGATATCCAGGTAAGCGATAGAATCGATTAATACATTTTCTGCACTTATTAATTTGATGATATCTGAGGAATTATTTAATGATGGCCAGGGCGATATTCCAATCGTTTTACCAAAAGCTTTAAATTCATTAGTATCCGCCTTAGCGCAAAGAATTAGGTGTTGGCCCCCGGTTATACTATCGGCTGGTAAATTGGCGATTGACGTCTGGTCGGAATACTTCCAGTTTTTAAGTTTAATCGTTTGGTTAGTGGTGTTATAAAGTTCAATAAATTCTACCGAGGGCAAATCAATTTGAGGTGATGTATCGGCAAAGATTTCATTGATTACTAAATCAAATTTCTTCGCTTTAAATGGTTTGATGTAACTGAACGACGCCGTGTTGTTCGATGCTATAGTATTCCCGGCCTTATCTTTAACATTTGCAACAGTTAAAGTATAAGTTCCAGTACTCAAACCTTTAGAAAGAGCGAGGATATATTTCGATGCATCCGCTGTGGTTTTTACCGATGACGGATTTTCATAACCATTATTTAAGACATAATTGAAAGGTGCCTTCGCCGAAATGCTATCCAGTGCTTCATCGAACGTAAGTTCTACAAGTGTAGAATCTATGGCTTTCACCGATAAAAGGTTTGGCGGAGATATATCGGTAATTATCGGACTTATGCTGATATCGTCAAAAAAATGCTTTTGATGAAAGCTAGTAGTGGACTGTTGAATTAATATCCCGAAGTATGCTGATGTTGTAAAAGTTGCATCTGTAAAACTGCCTTCAGCAGTGTAGGATGTTCCTATGCCTGTAATGTCGCGTTCAAGCGTAAACTGGTTAGCATTATCTCGGGTTACTCGTACTTTAGTTTGGTTGTTTGATGTGTTCAAAATGCCATCAACACCATCTATCAGTTTGGTAACCGTTGCTCCCGATCTTTTGTATAAAGACACTTCATCGCTGGTATTCCCGATTTTTATAAAGTACCCATTGATGTTAGCAGACTGCAAGTTCGCCTGATCTGAGGTAAGATAAACATCTACAAAATTTGCGCTTGAGGTATTAAATTGGAGATTCACCCAAAATTCCCAAATGCAATTAGTGGCTTTGATATTTGCTGTGCTGAGATATGAATTCGAACTGGCAATGGTTGAATTTGAGCGCAACTGTTTGTTGGAAACGATAAAGTCGTTATTTGAATTGCTCCCCGTCCAGTTTGGAGAACTTGTAAATCATCGTCATTAAACGTTTCGTTTAATTGACAAAGCGCAAAATTCCCATAAAAAATGGCAAGAAAAAGTAGAAGTTTTTTCATCTTTGGCAGATATTCGAAAGTCGAAAATAATAAATTAATTTAAAAGAAAAATGAAAGTCGCAGTTGTGGGCGCTACCGGCCTTGTGGGTTCGGTGATGTTAAAAGTTTTAGCAGAGCGCAATTTTCCGGTTACTGAATTGATTCCTGTCGCATCAGCAAAAAGCGCTGGTAAACAAGTGGAGTTTAAGGGTAAGAAGTACACAGTAGTAACAGTGGAAGATGCAATTAAGATGAAGCCGGCGGTAGCAATATTTTCGGCAGGTGGCAGCACTTCTTTAGAGCAGGCACCTTTATTTGCGGCGGCTGGCATTACGGTAATTGATAATTCTTCAGCATGGCGCATGGACCCAACCAAGAAACTGGTTGTGCCAGAAGTTAATGCGAATGTAATAACAGCCGATGATAAAATTATCGCAAACCCAAATTGTTCAACCATCCAAATGGTAGTGGTTCTGAAACCGCTTCATGATAAATATAAAATCAAAAGGGTTGTAGTTTCAACCTACCAGTCGGTTACCGGTACTGGTGTTAAGGCTGTGGAGCAATTAATGAATGAGCGTAAAGGCATTGAAGGCCCAATGGCTTATGCATACCCAATTGACCTAAATGTAATTCCTCAAATTGATGTTTTCACAGATAACGGATACACCAAAGAGGAGATGAAAATGATTAAAGAAACCAATAAAATTATGGGCGATGATTCGATTCGAGTTACCGCAACTACGGTTCGTATTCCTGTAATGGGAGGTCATTCTGAATCGGTGAATATTGAGTTTGAAAATGATTTTGATTTGGCTGAAGTTCGCAGTTTATTGGAGCAACAGGAAGGTGTGCTAGTGGTAGATGATCCTGCAAATCTAAAATACCCGATGCCGATGGATGCTCATGAAAAAGATGAGGTTTTAGTTGGCCGTATTCGTCGCGACGAATCCCAAAACAATACATTAAATCTTTGGGTTGTAGCAGATAATCTGAGAAAAGGGGCTGCTACAAATGCGGTTCAAATTGCAGAATATTTGCTTAAGCAAGGTATGCTGAAGGATTAGACACCACTCTATTGTATTTACCAAGCGGCTTTTAATATTATTGGCCGCTTTTATTTTTTATGAATTTGAGAATATTAAGGAAGTCATCGGATGACTAAAAGATTTGTACATAGTCATCCGATAACTTAACTTCACTCGATGCAACTCAATCAAGCCATCCCACTGGCCATCTCTCTAAACTTCAGGGAAAAGAAGCGTTATTTAATACTTCTTTTTCTAATTATAACCCAAACAGCCTGCGCTCAAACTCGGATTCCTGATATAGAGTCTGCTTACTCAAGATTTGAAAATGATCCTCAACTTAAATATGGTTTAAGTTCATTATCCATCCTGAATGCTCAAACTGGTGAAGTTATATTTTCTAAGAATGGAAACATCGGCATGGCGCCTGCATCTACCTTAAAAACAGTTACGACCATTACAGCCTATCACATCCTTGGCAAAGATTTTAAATGGGAAACAACCTTGGGCTATTCAGGTAGTTTAGTAAATGGAACACTAAACGGCGACATAATACTAACCGGAGCTGGTGACCCAACACTTGGAAGCAATCGTTATGAGCAGTCGAAACCAGCACTACTTTTAAACCGTTGGGTGAATGCTATCAAAAAAGCGGGTATCAAAAAAATTAACGGTCGTTTGATTGGCGATGATAAATTGTTCGGCACACAGATTATTCCGCTAGGTTGGATCTGGCAGGATATAGGGAATTACTATGGAGCCGGAGCAACATCACTAAGCTGGAAAGAAAACGAATTTGGAGTGAAGTTCAAACCGGGTAGTAAAGTTGGCGATAAGACGGAACTTGTAACAAAAGAATTTCGTACTCTGAAATTAATAAACGAGGTAACTACAGGAGCGGCCGGAAGCGGTGATAATGTTTATGCTTACTCCGCGCCATATACCGAGATTGTTTATCTACGCGGAACTTACGGGATTGATTTGAACAAAACGATTATGATTTCGATGCCGGATCCGGCTATGGATTTGATGACCGATCTGGCCGAGAGTCTAAAATCTGCCAACATCCCAATTATAGGCAAAATAACTTCAACAAGGCTCTTAGATATCGAAAAGCAAGTTTATTCAACGCCTGAAATTATTCTCGATCATTATTTATCGCCTCCATTAGGACAAGTTGTGTATTGGCTGAATCAGAAAAGCTTAAACTTATATGCTGAAAATCTATTGAAAACCATAGCCTTAAAGCAAGGCAGAAAAGCCACTACAGAAAATGGAGTAGCAGAAATTCAGAAGTATTGGGCTAAAAAACTAAACATGGATTTAAACTCTCTAAGTATTTTGGACGGAAGTGGTTTGTCTCCTGAAAGCCGGATAACAACGGTTTCGATGGCTGCGATTCTAAAATCCGCAGTTAAAGAACCATGGTTTAATTCTTTTAATGAGAGCTTGCCACTTAACAATGAAATGAAAATGAAAAGCGGGAGTATCCGTAATGTTTTGGCTTATGCCGGATACCAAAAAAGCTCAGCTGGTATCCCGCTAGTTTTCAGCTTCATTACAAATAATTACAATGGTAGTTCATCCGCCGTAAAGCAAAAAATGTTTAAGGTTTTAAATGAGTTGAAATAGAACCTTATTTGCCATAATCTCGTATCTTATTATAATATCTTTACGCTCGCAACACACCTAAATGCCAAGATTTTTAATTGCGCTTTTCTTTCTATTGAATACCCTGGCTTCACAAGCTCAAAATCAGGTAACTAAAAAAGATAAAACTTTTAAGTTGTCGAAAGAGGCCATGTTGAAAGACTATGTTCCGGGTGTTATAATTGTTAAGTTGAAGGAGAGTAATGTCTCTGCAAAATCTCATTCGACTAATCCAAAATTCACGTTAAAGGCCGCATCTGTTATTTACATCGAGAAGAAGTTTCCTGAGGCTAAACACGCCGACAAGGTGAAGGCCAGAGACAAAACTAAAGATCCCGGATTAGAAAGAATTTATCAGATGAAAATTCACTCTGACGCAAATTTGGAAGCTGTAATAAAAGAATTAAGTGAAGACCCAAGGGTTGAATACGCAGAGCCAAAATATATTCATCATACTTCGTTTGCACCTTATAATCCGAATGATCCTTTATATTCGCAACAGGCCTATTTACAGCGTGTAATGGCACCCGAAGCCTGGGGAATATTTCGAAACGGCCCTCGTGTAATTATTGGAATAGTTGATAGCGGATCAGAATTGACTCATGAAGATTTGGCTGCAAACATCTACTACAATCCGGCAGAAATCCCTAATAATAACCAGGATGATGACAACAATGGAAAAGTTGACGATTACAGAGGCTGGGATTTTGTTGGTGCTTCCGGAAGCAACTTTGTACCGGATAACAATCCTAATGTGACCAGTGCCTTAAACAATCATGGAGTTCATGTTAGCGGAATTGCGTCTGCGGTTACTGATAATGGAAAAGGGGTGGCGAGTATTGCTTTCAATTCTGCTCAACTGCTTATTGTAAAAGCGGCTGCAGATAATAATAGCGAAGAAATTTACCAGGGGTATGAAGGCGTAAAATATGCTGCCGATATGGGGGCTAATATTATTAATTGTTCTTGGGGAAGCCCCGGAGGAGGCAACTTTGGGCGTGATATTATAAATTATGCTATTAGTAAAGGTTCTCTTATTGTAGCTGCAGCAGGTAATGGTGCTTTTACGGGTAATGAAGTTGAATATCCGGCGGCATATCCGGGGGTGATTGCAGTTGCAAATACGGACAATAACGACATTAAGCATTCAACTTCTACCTTTGGTGGTCATGTAACAATTTCTGCTCCAGGCGTTTTAATAAGAAGCACGACATTCAATAACACATATGGTGATCTAACAGGAACATCTATGTCTGCACCAGCTGTTTCAAGTGCGGCTGCTCTAGTTAAGTCCTATTATGGAAACACGTTCAACATGCAACAGGTAGGAGAATTGTTACGCGTCACTGCAGACAACATTGATAATATAAACCCCGCATTTGCCGGTCAGCTTGGCAAAGGAAGGTTGAACGTTTACAGGGCCTTGACAGAAGTTCCGCCTTCCGTGAGGATACAAAATATTACACAAGTAGAAAAGCCTGCCTCAAGCGTTTTAAATCCAGATACGCTATACTTATATTTTGATGTTAAGAATTTTTTGTTCCCGGTAAGTAACTTGAAACTTACTTTAAGTACTACTTATCCTAATGTTACGGTTATTAATCCTCAGGTAACAATAGTCTCGATCGGGACACTTGAAACACAATCTCTAATTGGCCCTTTTAAAGTAGCCATTAATCCCCTAACCCCGAGTAATTCCCTGGTCGAATTTCGCCTCGATTTTAATTCCACAACTCCTGGTTATCAGGATTACGAAAATTTTTCTCTAATTGTTGCCAAAGATTACGTTGACATTATTACCCCGTCAGTAACTACTACGCTCACTAGTAATGGGCGCATCGGTTATAGTGCTCCGGATCAAACCGGAGGTTCTGGATTTCAATATAAAGGAAACGATCTTTTGTTTGAGGCATCTTTGATGATCGGAAATGCTGCGGATAAGGTATCAAACAATACACGAGCTGGAGATGGAAATAGTGACGATCATTTTGTAAAAAAAGTTCGGGCACATGAAGTTGTAAACAATGCCGACTCTACTCTCGCAGAGGCTGAGTTTGACGACAGCGGAAATCCAAAGCGCTTGAATATCGATGTAAAGCAGCAAATGATAGGATATAAGGCTGCACGAAATGATAAGTATGTAATTTCTGAATATGAAGTGAGAAATACTACAGCTGCCGAGCTTACAAACGTTTATGTGGGTTTGTTCACTGATTGGGATATAAGTGGCGGCTCAACTAATGCAACAGAATACGATAGTGCCAACCGTTTGGCTTATACCTACGAAAAGGTGCCCGGCGGTACGTTTGCAGGTGTGAAGCTGTTAAGCAACAACGCACCATCATCGTATTATCCATTATCCTATCAGCTGCCGGGAAATCCATTAAGTGATAATGATTTTACGATTGCCGAAAAATGGGCGACTTTAACAAGTGGTATAAAATCAATGGGGCTGGCTACAGGCACGGCTTCCGGGGTTGATGTTTCTTCTGTTTCTGGAAGTGGGCCGTACCGTATTCCTGCCAATGGTTCTATAAAAGTAGCTTTCGCCTTAATAGCCGGGGATAATTTGGAAGATCTAAAAGCTTCAGCGCAGGCTGCACAGCTGAAGTACAACAGAATACTGGAGCAAACCAGGCAATTTACAGAAGTTGAATTTTTAGTTTATCCTAATCCACTAGTTACTTCTCTAAACACTACTAATACTATCCGGTTTAATCTTCCTGAAGATGGCCAGGTTTCCTTGGAGCTTTACAATATTCTTGGACAACGAGTAAAGTCCATTATTTCAAATCAATTTTACGGACAAGGGTCTTATTCTGTAAATGAAAATTTTATGTCGGGTAATTTAATTGATATTTATACCGGAGTTTATTTTTACAAACTAACCTTTAATAATAAAATCAAGACACGTAAAATTACCGTCTTACGCTAAATTTCCATTAATAAAACACAAGC
>DASWMZ010000174.1:0-2423 GCA_036399495.1 Pedobacter sp. | reverse complement strand
GAAAACCTTCCTTTTCTTCTGTCGGATACGGTTGGTTTTATCCGCAAGCTCCCTACCAACCTTATTGAATCATTTAAATCAACCCTGGATGAAGTGAGGGAAGCTGATATCCTTATTCATGTAGTTGATATTTCCCATGCGGGATTTGAAGACCAGATCAATGTGGTGAACCAGACACTTGCTGATATCGGGGCATCCGACAAGCCAACACTTCTTGTCTTTAACAAGATCGATGCTTTTACGTTTGACCAGAAAGATGAAGATGATCTGACCCCTATAACAAAGAAGAATCTCAGCCTTGATGAATTGAAAAAAACCTGGATGAGAAACCTTCATACCGACTGTATCTTTATTTCAGCCGCGAACAAGGAGAACCTGGATGAATTCAGAAAAGTTCTTTATGAGCGGATTAAAGATATGCACCAGAAAAGATATCCTTACAATAACTTTCTCTATTAATCTTTTAATTTTAATTCCTTCAGCATCTTTTCATCCCGGCCGTATATGTCGTTGAAGAAATGTATTTCCATAAACTCATCCACTTCAACTGTATAGTAGTTAATGTAAATAGGGATCGGTTTCCTGAGGTTGACCTGCTTTTGCACTTCCCTGGAAAGATCAGCAGACAAAGAGTCAACCGGGTACCTGAGGCTATCATCCCGTACAAGGAATTTAGCAAAATCAAAGAATTTTTCAAGGCGCACACATCCGTGACTTAAGGCCCTGTTCTCTCTTGCAAAAAGCCTGCGGTTATCAGTGTCGTGCATATATACACCGTATTTATTGTTGAAATTGAATTTTAAGATCCCAAGGGAATTGTCATCCCCTATTCTTTGTCTCAGTTTAAAAGGAAAATAATTCTTGCTGTATCTTTTCCAGTTGATCATGGTATCTATCACATAGCCGTTCCTGTCAAGCACCTCGAAATTCTTTCTTCTGAGGTATGAAGTATCACGTTTAAGCTGGGGGAGGATCTCCTTTGTAATAATGCTGAAAGGAACTGTCCAGTAAGGATAAATGGTAAAATAGCGGATAGTGCTTTTTATCAAAGGTGTTTTGGTCTTCGGTGCGCCAACTATTACCCTGGAGCGCATCACTATTGTATCCTCTTCCACAACGTGCATCTCGAATTTTGGAATGTTGACCCATACATATTCTTCTTCGGCCGGTTCATCTGTCCATCTCCAGCGTTCCATGTTCATTTCAATCTGGCGGATCACATCCTCTTTGGTTTGCTGCAGAGCTTTAAATGTAAGCTTCCCGATCTTCCCGTCTTCTACCAGGTTGTGCTTGCACTGAAAGTCTTTAATGGATTTTAAGAGCTTAACAGAATCATTGCCGCTGTAAATATCATAATAATCATGACTTGCGATAAGACGCTGCCTGAGGCGATCATTAAAAGTGACTGAATCCGATTCCCTGCTTTTAAGGCTATCCCAGCTGGAATTCCTGAACTGGTACTTGTAGTTTTTTAATGCGATCTTCAGCCTCCGGTACTGGGTGCTTTTTGGTTCCAGCGAATTAATTGTATTGCGCAGGGTATTTTGCAGGAGAGCCGAGTTGATCATAGCCACAATATTAGTGTCCAGTTTTTCCGGATGCCATTCCCTCGTCAGGCTGTCGGGATTTAATCTTCCTTTACTGGCATGAACAACGAACTTAAAAAGGCCATCCGTTATAAAGAGGTCCGCTTCATATAACTTTACGGCATCAAATTTTTTGGAGACGCCTTCGCGGGATGATTTTATAAGACTGTCGATTTTTGAATAATGATATTCCTCAGGGGCCAGCCCATAAAGATCTGCATGCTTTAAGATATTTAACAAGGTATCTCCCTGCGCGGTCAAAAGTCCTTTATCGGTCCAGGCCACTGCAAATCCTTTGGTTTCATAGAATTCAGCCATAAGCCGCGTGGCAAAAAGACTGTCCTCTGACAAAACCATGATTTCTGATGTGTCGTGGCTTCCCAGGTTCTCACTTAGTAGTTTGCTGACCTCTTCGTTGACCAGTTCTGGCTTTTCTACAAGGACTACAGGCTTTGGCTTTTGCGAACACTTATTGCAGGCGGTGAGGCAGATGGATGTTAAAAGAAAAAGAAATAAACGATGCCGTTTCAAAAGGAAAAGATTAATATGCAAATTTACGAAAAGGAAACCGGATTTCAATTGAAGACTTGCGGTAATAAAGAAAAGCAGCGGGATAATTAACAAGTTATTAACAAATGAAAGGAGTTTTAAACGAGCTGTTTTTTATCTAGAAATTTTAACCTTATTTTGAGACTCTAAAACTGAAAAAAATTGAAAAAAACTACTTTCCATAATTTATTTGCCCTGGCTGTAATAATAGCAGGCTCTGTGTTTTTTGGCCCACGTGCAGCTGCCCAGGTGAAGTATTTCCCGGGGTACGTGATCATGCTTAATGGG
>DASWMZ010000173.1:0-1737 GCA_036399495.1 Pedobacter sp. | reverse complement strand
TTCGGCACCCATGTTACAAATTGTTGCCTTACCTGTAGCACTGATTGTATCAGCACCATCACCAAAATATTCAACGATAGCACCGGTTCCACCTTTTACAGTAAGGATACCAGCAACTTTAAGAATTACATCTTTAGGAGCTGTCCACCCACTTAACTTACCGGTCAATTTAATACCAATAAGTTTAGGCCATTTAAGTTCCCATGCAAGACCAGCCATAACATCACTGGCGTCAGCACCACCAACACCAATAGCAATCATTCCCAAACCGCCTGCATTTGGGGTATGGCTGTCTGTACCGATCATCATTCCGCCAGGGAAAGCGTAGTTCTCTTGTACAACCTGGTGAATGATACCTGCGCCTGGTTTCCAGAAACCAAGACCGTATTTATTACAAACTGAAGAAAGGAATTCGTAAACCTCTCTATTAGTATTTAAAGCTGAATTTAAATCTTCGGCAGCTCCTAATTTAGCCTGTATAAGGTGATCACAATGTACAGTGCTCGGAACTGCAACTTGCGGACGGCCAGCCTGCATAAACTGTAGGAGAGCCATTTGGGCAGTAGCATCCTGCATAGCTACGCGATCAGGAGCAAAATCTACGTAGTGCTTACCACGCTCAAAGTTTTGAAGCGGCGTATCAGTATGAAGGTGAGAAAATAATATTTTTTCTGATAACGTTAATGGTCGGCCTACCTCCTTACGAGCTGCTTCTATTTTTCCGGGCAGTTCTTCGTAGACTTTTCTGATCATTTCTATGTCAAATGCCATGTCTAATGAAAATTTTATATGTGAGAAAAAAGATGAGCAAAATTACACTAAAACTCCTCTTAAACGAAATCAGATTTAAGTTGTGCTTATAATTTCTTAAATTGCATTAACAATAAAAAAGTTGTAAAGCAGCCCTTATGAAAAGCTTGAGGAAAATGATTGAGTTGAACCTTTTTGGTGTGTGTGCAGCTATTGGCGAAAAAATGGGTATTGCAACTAGCCGCATTAGAATGTGGTTTATCTATATTTCTTTCATGACTTTTGGATCTCCTCTAATAATTTACATGGTTTTAGCGTTCTGGATAAATATCAAGAATTATATCTACTCTGCGAAGAGAAATCCGCTTAGATATTTATAGTTTTGATTGATGTTAAAACACCGAAATGCTCAAAATTGATTTTAACCATACCAATTACGAGGAATTATTAAAATTTCTTGCGGCTGAATTGAAGGTAAAAGTTAAGGATAACTGCCTTCAGCTTCCTTCACATTTAGGCGAAGGTTTCATGAAACTGATTCAATTGCCAAATGGTTTGCAGGGAATTATTTCAGATTATATTGTCTACGAAGATTTTTTATTGAACAGAACTAAGATCAATCTCGATTATTTTACCTTACGTTTTGATGAAGTTGCCATTCCTGAAAATATCAGTACGGATACTACTGCAGCGTTACCAATTGGAGTAAGCCCGGTAAGATCTGCTGTCTTTTTAGGATCGTCGAAATATGACTGGATGTTTTTCTGTACGAAAGGCACCAGGGTAAAAGGTGTAAATATTCTTTTCTCAAAAGAATGGTTAGAACAATTTTTAAAGGTTGAAAGCGTTGGTGATATAATCAGGAAGTATTTAAGCTTAAGGATGAGCGCTTTCAATTACGAGCCGATGGATATGGAGTATAAGCGGCTATTAGGAGAAATTGTTCAGACCGATGTTAATCTTCCTTACGAAACACTGATCATACAA
>DASWMZ010000172.1:0-5424 GCA_036399495.1 Pedobacter sp. | reverse complement strand
GGGCAATTGGTAGACAAGCAGCTTCATGTAAACGACGCCACAAAAACCAAAGGCATTCAGAGCGTAGATTACCGTTACAACATCCGGGGCTGGTTAAGTTCAATTAATGACCCTGCCTCAGCTACGGTTCAAAACAGGCTGAACCACGACACAGACGAAGCTACCGACAGCGATAAGTTCGGCTTTGAGCTGCAATACGAAACAGCAGGTCAGTACGGAGGCAATATCGGTGCAATGAAATGGAAGAGCGCCAGAACCGGTTCGCCGCTGATGCAATACGATTTTAGCTACGATCCGCTGAACCGATTAAGTAAAGCAAACAGCACAAGAGATAATATCCAGGGCGGCTATAATGAAGAGCTGGCTTATAGTAAAACTGGTAACATTGAGACCCTTAAACGCACGGCAGTAGTAAGCGGGGCAACCCAAACCATCGATGACCTGAGGTATAGCTATACCGGTAACCGCAGCACCCGGATTGACGATGAGGGCACCCCAGGCCACAAGACCCTGGGCTTTAACGAAAAAGCGAGGGAGGCAGATGAGATCGGCTTCAACGACGACGGGCAAATGATTCTGGATAAGAACAAAGGGATCACAGGTATCACCTATGATGCCAATGGTAACATCAGCAAAATAAGTCTGGATAATACCGGTACCCGCTACATCGAGTATGAATATAACCGGCTGGGAGCAAAGCTGAAGAAAACCTCGGTAAACGGAACCTCAGTACTGGTAACCGAATATGCAGATGGGATCGTGTATGAAAGACAGGGTAGCGGCAGCAGCCGGCAGCTGAGCTTTATCCAGACCGTAGAGGGCAGGGCAAGACCCGGCAGCAGCAATTTTATTTATGAATACGACCTGAAAGATCATTTGGGGAATAACCGGGTAACCATTAAACCCAAAACCATCGACCCTACACAAGCCGACATTATTCAGGAGAAAAGTTATTATGCCTTCGGAATGGAGATGGACCTTGGCCTTGCAAAACAGGATTATCATAAGTACCTTTATAATGGTAAAGAGTTGCAGGAGGAGTTAGGGCAGTATGATTACGGGGCCAGGTTCTATGATCCGGAAACGGCAAGGTGGAATGTGACGGATCCGCTGGCGGAGAACTTCTCGGCGCATACACCCTATAATTATGTATATAACAACCCTGTAAATTTTACTGATCCTGACGGTAGGAGCCCGTATAAATCTTATAATGGCTACAGTGGATACGGTGGATATGGTGGCTACGTTGGATATGGTGGTTCAAATGGATATGGTGGCTACAACTCCATGAACACGGGCGGGCAGTACTCAGGCGCATTTCCAACACCAGGCGAGGCCAGACGGTATAGACGAGAGCACAATATACATGGAAAAATCGTACGAGGTTCGGATGGTATTTACTCTATAAACGATACAAGAAATGGGGTTTCTTACTTTCGAGATGATTCTGAATTGGGCAAACTTTTTATAACCAGAGGGGAAGATGGTGTAAATATAGCACCGTTGGCGGGTGCCAACAATGGGGGATTTTGGGATGGGTTTATCAATGCAACTGAATCCAATCATTTCGAAACTTCAGCCGCTATCGGCTATGGTGGTACAGCGTTAGATGTGGGTGCAGCTCTAAACAAGGCCGCTGCATATCTACCAAGAACCCGATTTTCACGTTTTTCCGATCTGCGTAGCATTGTTAAAACGGCAAAAGTGTTACAGAATGTCGGTTACGGAGTTGGCGGTTTAAGTACCATTGCTAAAGGATTTGAAGTTTTTGCTGATGGGGAAGTTACCCTAGGGGAAGGGGTTTCACTAGGCATAAGTGCAATTTCAATAGCTGTTCCAGTTGTAGGAATTATTGATCTTGGCGTTGAAATGACAACCGGTACCAGTTTGTCTGATAGAATAGGAGGTGGAATCGACTCGGCCTTGCCTCAAGCGAATTATAATTTTAATAGAAAGTGGTAGTATTCGATTATATTTTTTATAGGGTTGCTAAGTTCTTTTATAAGAAAGATGGCATTGATGCAATGCGGGCATTCGTTATTCTAACTGTGATACAAGGATTAATGTTAGGTGCAATAATGTTTTCTATTTTGCGATTAAAATATGACTTGTCTCAAACGGTAGAATATAAAAAGCTAAGTGGTCAAATTGGTATGGTTATATTTGTTATCCTGCTATTATGTAATTATTTACGTTATAAAGGTAAATATTGGCGTTTTGCAGAAAGATGGAAAAATATAGAAACTGAAAAGCAAAGAAAGGTAAGAGGTGTTCTAGTAGTACTTGCTATACTGCTTCCATTCTTTTTAGTATTTTGGATGGGCACTTCGGGTTATCGTCAGTAACTGATACTAGTCTTAGCGTCCACTAAGACTTACAAGCAAAACGCCTGGTTCTTAGATGAGCCAGGCGTTTTATTATTTAGCAAGTTCCTGAATATGCCGTTTAGTTAAGAAGGCATCAATAAAAGTCTTAACCAAATGTTTGTCTTCCGGGCTAAGCAGTTCCACTTCCCGAAATTGCTTTAAGAGTTCCTTATCTGCAAGTTGCTCCTGCTGTTCGCAATTTGTAATTCCGAAGAAGTATTGCAGGGTTTGAAATCGGACATGAAGCAAAACGACTGGTTCTAAGATGGCCAGGCATTTTCCTTTATTTACCCCAAAGTAAACCTTGTCTTGGCTTCTCCTTGCTGGTGCGCTCGTGACAAGCTCGGACCATCCAAATGTCCAGCTGGTATATGCTCGCGGGAGCGAGGAAGTAAACAATACATCCGGTTTTTCTTTACGCAAGCCAATATCCGAAGAATAAACTTGTTTTCTAACCGCATTAACGACAGCCATTTTTTTCTTAATCACATTTCATTCATAACAGGCCTGATAATAGAAAAAAGTTTGCAACTTTGATGGGATATTTGGAAACTCATGGATTATTTGTGCTAGTGAGTGTTTTAGCCTTAAGCGACTGGTTCGCGTCGACAATAAGTGTTGTACCAATTAAAACATTAACTACAGTAATTATTACCTTATGAAAAAGACACTACTTCTTTTTGCTTTATTACTGCCAAATTTACTTATTGCCCAAACCCGGCTTGCAATAAAGGCTGGTTTAAACAGGGCAAGCGTAAATATTAAACATAACAATTCTTCTCTAACAGGTGAAACATCGGGAAGAGGCGGTGCCTTTCATATTACCGGATTAATAGATATCCCTCTTCATGAGCCATTTTTTATCCGGCCAGCATTATCCCTAACACAGAAGGGTTTTTCATTATATGCACTTCAGGCTGATAACAATAATTCATATACGCACCTTATAAAATCGAAGTATACCTATTTAGAAATCCCGGTAAATTTTGTAGCAAAGTTTAACTTAGGACAAGGTAAGTTTACGATAGGTTTAGGCCCATATATTTCATATGGTCTTTCTGGTACTGCTAAAACCACCGTTATAACTACACCATATAATGCAGGGGGTCAGCAAAATTCTTCCACAACAAAAAATAGCGAGAAAGTTTTCAGCGAGAATGGATTTAAACGACTGGATGCAGGAATGACATCTTTGCTGGGATATCAGTTTAAAAAGGGGTTATTTTTAGAGATTGGTTCTGATAAGGGGCTTACTAACATTGCCAATAATAACGATGCCAGATCAATCAAAAATGCGGTGTTCTCGATATCGATCGGGCGGTTTTTTAAATAATTAATCGGTCCTCATAGTCGTAGCATCTCCCTTCAAGTATAAACAATAACAACTTCCCGCTGTTCGGAATTTGTACTTCGAAGAAGTATCAAAGTGCCTGAGATCCGACTTTTGACTATGCAAAAATTGGCATATATTCATAATAACCTTGTTCAGGAGAAATTGAAATAGGCCGAAATGCTGGAGAACTTCAGATCTTCATTTGCCAGTTTTTATTTAGATGGTTATGACAAGTTGGATTTAGTGACACATTACAACGGTTGGTAGTTTTGTTGGTGATAACTCCAACAAAGGTAAAGACGTTTATGAGAACCTAAATCCTACTTGTTTGTAACAAGTATGCAGCGAGAAAGGAAGATTGTGTCGCATTTTGCTCAAAGTAAACTCTTGGTTAAGAATTAAATAAGTCTTTTTTCACTAAGGTGCAAAGCCGATAGCACCGGCAGCTTTTTATGCGCTCCAGGTATAGTAGTACCGTCTGAATAAGAACTATAGTGAATACCGGGCAGGAGGAGATAGCCTACGCCAGGACCCTTTCAAAAAACCTACAACCCTTTACCCGAAAACCACCAACGAGTACTCCTGGCGATGGGATGAGTAAAACAGAAGGTCAATATAGAGGCAGAAGTTGTTTTGGGCCGCCACAGCCATAACAAGCTTGAGTGATTGACTGATAAAAAACTTTCGTACGGGCAATAATGGTGTTTTATACGAAGCGACGGGGGTATTGGGTTCCGAAAAAGTCGATCGAGAGCTAAATCAAGATTTTCCGAGAAAGGCAAAAATTTTAAATAAATTTTCCACTGCAATTTCGTTGCAGTTGAGAACCTTACCTTGGCGCTTCTATTCGTGGAAATCGTTTGCAGCTGCAACCATACAGCTATATTTTAATATACTAAAACAGTTAATTATCACTACATGACCTTATCAATTACTACTAAATGGAATGACCTGTATTTGCAGCTACCAATCCTTTTACGATACTTCCTGTTTATAGTCATCATTGCTTTAAGCCAAAGCTTAAATGCCAGCGCAAAAGATAGTGTGGAAGGCAACCCTACTAATCTTGTAGCAGGAAAGGTCATTGATCCACCGGTTTCAACAGGCTGCTCCGGAACCGGAAGCATTGTTTGGGAGATCTGGACAGGTATCTCCGGGCGAGAGGTATCACTTATACCCTTAAATACGTCACCAACAACCACACAAACGCTCAGCAGCTTTTCTATTCCGGCTCATACGATGGAAGATTATGGATCGCGTGTTCGGGGTTACATCTGCCCTCCGGTGAGCGGTGACTATGTTTTTTATATCTCATCAGATAATCAGGGCGAGCTGTGGCTAAGTTCAACAGATCAGCCCTCGGGCAAACAACGGATTGCCTGGGTACCGACTGTTGTTGGACAAAACGACTACAGTACGCACGCCTCACAACAGTCGGCAGTAATTACGCTGCAGGCAAATCAGCGTTATTACGTAGAGGCTCTGCATAAAGAAAACGGCGGAGGAGATCATCTTCAAGTTGCCTGGAAGAAGCCAGGAGAGGCCGACAAAGAAATCATCCCCGGTGCCTCTCTGATTCCTTTTGGCACCCCTGCACCCGTGGCACCCACTGTATTGTTGACTTCTCAGCAGGTAAGCGGCAGCGCACCTGCTACCGTTACTTTAACGGCCAGTGCCTCAGATGGGGACGGAACAATCAGCAAGGTTGAATTCTATAACGGCAGT